>JAAYCF010000088.1 GCA_012744415.1 Thermotogaceae bacterium | reverse complement strand
TCCGAAATCATTCCCGATGTGTACAGCAATGCCCCTTTAGACCCGAAACACGTCGTAGCGGACGCTTTAAACCCGGAGGGGCATTGTTTGATCGATTACGGAGAAGACGCCTTTACGCAAGGACGGTTGCATCCGATGATCGATCCCTCTTTGCGCAACGCGCAAATGAAAAAGCAGGCGTTAAGACCGGAGGTTGGTGTTGTCCTATTTGACGTCGTCCTGGGGTTCGGCTGCCATGAGAACCCGAGTGAGGAATTGGCGCAGGTCATTAAGGAAGTCTATGCGGCCGGGAAAGAAAACCGATACTTCCTCTGCTCCATCACCGGTCTCGATGAGGATCCTCAGGACGCGCGCAAGCAGCGTCAGTTACTGGAATCCGCAGGGGTTATCGTATGCGGAAGCAACTCCGAAGCCGCCTATATCGCGGGCAATCTGATAGTGAGGTGAAAAGATGAGTAAAGAGTCGCTCTTCCGCGAGGGGCCGAAAGTTACAAACATCGGTTTAGAACGATTTAACGAAGCGCTGCAGCAGCAGGGGGCGCCGTCTTGCCAGCGACAGTGGACGCCGGATCGCGCGCCTCTGTCCCTATACCTAAGAATCGCTGAGATACGACAGGATCCGGTTCTGAATGAACGTATCGAAAACGCGAACCGTGAAGCGCTAACCCGATTGCAGTCTTCCCAGCCGGTTCTGTATGGAATGGGTTTAGCCAAAGACGTCATCCCCGGACTCTCCGAAAAGATGCTCCTGCATGCCGGTCCCCCCATCACTTGGGAACGGATGTCCGGCCCGATGAGAGGCGCGGTGACCGGAGCGATCCTGTACGAAGGATGGGCAGGCAGCATTGAAGAGGCGCACGATTTAGCTGCAGGAAACACGATCGTCTTTGATCCGTGCCATCACCATCAGGCGGTGGGCCCGATGGCGGGACTGATCTCCCCGAACATGCCAGTGTTCATTATCAAGAACACCGCTTATGGCAACGATGCCTACGCCACCATGAACGAGGGCTTGGGACAAGTTTTAAGAATGGGAGCCTTTAGCGAAAAAGTGGTCAAACACTTGCATTGGATGCGCCAAACCTTATACCCGATTCTTCATCAAGCGATCGACGCTCTTCGGGAACGGGACCGCCCGATCAATTTGAAGGCGATCATGGCGCAGGCATTGCATATGGGAGATGAAATGCACAACCGCAATAAAGCGGGCACGAGCCTGTTCATTCGTCAACTCGCTCCGATATTGATGGAAACCGCGAAAGAGAGCGCAAAGACCGCTGATGTCCTGCGCTTCATCGATTCAAATGACCACTTCTTTCTTAACCTGGCGATGGCCGCCGCGAAAGCCTCTCTGGACGCCTGCGAAGGTATCCCGAACTCTTCGATCGTCAATGTGATGGCTCGGAATGGAACGGATTTCGGCATCCGCTTGTCGAGCCTCCCCAACCGTTGGTTCACTTGTCCGGCCGCTCAGCCGAAAGTGCTGTTGTTCCCGGGATTCACCCAGGAAGACGTCAACCCGGATATCGGAGACAGCGCCATTATGGAAACCTATGGCATCGGTGGCTTTGCGTTGGCGACGGCGCCCGCTATCGTCCAGTTTGTGGGAGGAACCCCTCAAGACGCGGCAAACTACACCTTCGAGATGTACACGATATGCCACGCGGAGAACCGGGACTACACGATTCCGGCGCTTCAATTCCGAGGGACGCCGACCGGTATTGATCTGCTCAAAGTGATCCGGCAGAACACGACGCCCATTCTCGACACCGGCGCCGCCTGCAAAGAGGCAGGGCGCGGACAGGTCGGCGCCGGGATCGTCCGGATGCCTTCAGAAGCCTTTATAAACGCCGCGCAGGCGTACGTGGAAAGCTTGTGAACCGATAGAAAAGAGCGGTCGGATTAGTCGGATCGGCCGCTCTTTTTTGTGTCGCTATCGTGAAAATATCTCATCCTATCTTCTTTAAAAACCCCTTGCAAAGCGTCGCCATCAAAAAAACCAAGAGTTAGGGCCCGCTCCGCTCAAATGTGATATACTTGTTTTAAGATTCGAGGTCAACGGGAGGGCGCATGGACATTTCAAGAGTCAATGGCATTGGGAACGGATATGCGTATCTTCAGAATCAACGTTCGGACGCGACGAGAGAACCAATAACGCAGGCGTCTTCCGTTCCTGCGGACGCTCAATCGGCTTCTCTGTCTCTGTTCGGGAATGCGGATCGTCTGAGGGTCTCCGACCGAAACGCGGCGGATGGCGCGGGGAAATACCAACCCAACGACCCGATGCTGAAGCTGGCCAAGCGGCTGGGAATCGTCGAGTGCCAGACCTGCAAGAATCGTCAATACGTGGATCAATCCAACGACACGGGTGTTTCTTTCAAAAGCGCTCGTCATATCTCCCCCGAAGTGGCCTTCGCCGTCGTATCCGCCCACGAGCAGGAGCACGTCAGCATCGCCCAACAGGAAGCCGCCGCCGATGAAAATGTTTCCGTCTCGAGTTCGGTCAACGTCTTCACGTCGATCTGCCCCGAATGCGGACGCATTTATGTCAGCGGGGGAGAAACCCGCACGACCACCGTTACCCACCCTGACAATCCGAAAACAGAGAAAGAAAACGCCATTCCTTATCTGACGGAAACCGCTTTCAACCCAAAAACGGGCGGGAATTTCGACGCGGCCGCCTGAACCCGATCGATACCTTAGTTTAGTCGGCCCTTCCAGAGCTGAAACAAGTGGATCCAGTCCGTGACACTCAACTCTTCTGCCCGCGCGGTTAACGGTTTTGAGAGCCGTTCCAGCATATCAGGCACCCCTGCTTCCTCCGGAAAGTTGTTTTTAAGCATCTTTCGCCGATTCGCGAATCCCGTCCGAACAAACGCGGAGAAGGCGTTTCGCTCCGTCTCGGGGATTTCGCCGTCGATCGGATCCAGCACGACGATCGCAGAGTCCACCTTCGGTGACGGTTTAAAGTGAGATTTCGAAACCTTGAAAGCGATTTGGGGGCGCGTGAGGGATTGGACCATGATCGAAAGAGAACCGTAGTCTTTGGTGCCTGGCGATGCGCAAAGCCTCAACGCTACTTCATATTGGAACATAAAGACCCATCTCCGAACCCTCCGAAAGTCGAACAAAGTTTTTTGAAGAATCGCGACGCTTACATTATAAGGTAAATTGCCGAAGAAAACCCATTCCGGCTCTTGCCATCCGGGGTCAGGTCGGTAATCTAAAAAATCAGACACGTACAGATGAAAATTGGGAAGCTTCCCGAAACGTTTTCTCAATAACGGTTCGAAGCGGGTGTCGATTTCGAAGGCATGAACCGGTAGCCCCGTTTCGAGAAGTTTTTCGGTCAACGTCCCGCTTCCAGCGCCGATCTCGATCAGCCAATCCGTCGGTTGCGTTTGTCCTGCCTCGACGATCTTGATCGCGATGCGTTCATCGGACAAAAAGTTTTGACCGTATTTTTTGAGCAATTTCAACCCGTAGGGGTCTAACCATTCCGCTGTTTTCATCACGGCACCTCCGCGCTTTCAGAGGAGATTGTAACATAAATCGGGGGGCGATGCGCCCTTTGGAAAGTGTGATATAATAGCAGGCGAATACCATTTGGAGGTGCTTTAAATGTCTAAAGTCAAAGTCGACAAAGACGCTTGTATCGGTTGTGGCGTTTGCGCAAGTCTTTGTGGAGAGGTTTTTGATCTCGCCGATGATGGAAAAGCGTTCGTAAAAGAAGAAGCGGATACGGACCTTCCTTGCGTTGAAGATGCCATGAATTCGTGCCCTGTCAGCGCGATTACGATCGAATAGGTGCCTACGGTTAAAGCAAGCGATTGTCAGGCGGCCCGGCCGCCTGATATTCTTTGGCGTTAATCCAATAAAAAAGCGGACTTGCTTGTCCGCTCCAATGTGGGGGGTATATTTATCCTCAAGGGGGAATAAGGGGTGTTTCCTCTTTTCTAACTATAAGACTCTCTCTATTAGAGAAAAGTTCAATGTATGAAACCGATTTAATAAGATTTACCAAAATTTATTATTATCGTATATTTATATTCATAGTAATACTTCGAGGCCTCTTCTCGTGAGGGGGGAAATGACCAGCGTCATCAAATACGGATGCTTTTATGTGTTTTTGGGTGTATCTCTTTTGGCCTTTTTCCTGTACGTATACCCGCGCTATGAATACGATCAAAAGGCTTCCGACATTTCTATCGGTTTCGAGCAAGCCTATACCGGAGACATTTCAGGGTTCTTCACGGTGACCCCCATCCAGAACACCGGGCTGAAAGGCGAGCGGGTTGTGTTCGTTTACGACTTTTCCGTTGTTCCGGAAGCGACTATGGATGCGGTTCTGAAAGGGCGCGCGGGCGAGAAAGTCATTTTTTTCGAAAAACCGTACGCGACGCTCAAACCCGAAATGCTGGCCTCTCTTCTGGATCAATATGATATTAACGTCGGATTCCTTGAATTGAATCCGGTCTCAGACTTTATGCGAAGAGCCTTATTGGCGCGTTCCTTAAAAGGGCGGGAGGAGACGTTCCGTGTCCACACCATTAAACCGGCAGAGGTGACGAACCTTCGTTTAACCTACGAGATGATCCTCCGAAGGTGGTTGCGGGCGAGAGAAGAACGGAGCATCGATTTTTTCTGGGTTCAACCGCTGCCTTCCTCTTTAGGGGTATCCTACGACGAGTACGGCGTTACCCTTTTAGGCTTATTCCACACCTCCGATACGCTGGCGCCTGTGGTTGTCTCGATGAGCCTCTTCTTCAAAATATTGCTCGTGATCGGCTCTTTTGGTCTCATTTTCTTCTATTCTCCGATCATCGCGATTGCCTGCGCCGTCTTTCTCTCGATTTATGGCGTATTCAACGGTTTTGCCGACACCATGCTATATCTTGCGGGATTAACCGGCACCTTTGGAATCACCGGCGTCTTTCGAGAGATGAGAAAACTTGAGTTCAACGCCAGTCTAAAGTACACTGCGATCATCATCTTCGGGTTATTTCTGGGAGTGACCGTGAACGCGCTAAGCTATTCCTACGAATCGGTGAACGGCTTGCTGCTGCCGCATGGCGTGAAGCTTCTCACCTTCTATCTCCCGATGCTGGTCCTCATACGAGAGTTTCTATACTACGGCATCAAAGGATTAAGGTCACGTTTGCACTGGAGCGATTTCGCGCTCGTGATCGGGCTGGTTCTGGTCATTTTATACAGCTTGCTGCGTTCGGGAAACGCCGCCTTTGTCTCCAACTTCGAACGGCAGCTGCGCGATTCTCTGGAAATGTTGCTGGGAGTCCGGCCTCGGTTTCGAGAGCTGATAGGCATACCCGCGCTGTGGCTCTACTTTCGTGACAAACACCGCTCGTTTGGGCGCTACGCCTTTATTATCCCCGTTTTAGGGGTGATCGGGCTGTGTTCGATCGTTAACGCTTTTCAACACGTCCATACGCCCATCACCATTATCTTTTTACGGGAACTGCTGGGTATCGTGATCGGAACCGCCATCGGTATGCTGATCGGAGTATTGCTACCCAATATTATCGAAGAAGGAGAGTCCACTTGAATATCGAAAAAGTATTGCATCGCTCCGGGATTTTGTACCAGGTGCAAAAACCCTCCCGGTACATCGGGCACGAATGGAATCGAACGAAAAAACCGGTTGATAAAGCGCTCACACGCTTCCTCCTCGTCTTTCCCGATCTCTATGAGATTGGTATGAGTCATCTCGGTTTGCGCATTTTGTACGACGTCATCAACCGTACACCGGGCATGATGGCCGAAAGAGCGTTCTTGCCTTGGGTGGACATGCAGCGGAAGATTACCGACGGGACGATACCGCTGTATAGCCTGGAATCTTTCTCCACCATCGACGAATTCGACGCGATCGGTTTTACCCTGCAATATGAGCTCTCTTACCCGGGTATCATCCGGTTCCTGGATCTCGCGAAACTTTCCCCCTTCTCCCTTGATCGCAAAGACGAAGACCCAATACTGATAGCCGGCGGGCCGTGCGCGTATAATCCGGAACCGCTCGCGGAAATTCTGGACGCGTTTTTTATCGGAGATGCCGAGGAAGGCATCATCGAGATTGGCGAATGCTTGCGGGCCAACAAAGGCGCGAAGAAGTCCAAACGCCTCTCAGAGCTTGCGAAAATCCCGGGAGTGTATGTCCCCCGGTTCCCGCCGGCCGCGCCCGTTCGAAAGCGAATCGTTCCGAAAGAGGCCCTCAACTGTATCCAAGATTGGATGGTTCCATTTTTTCCCATTGTGCATGAACGCGCGATTCTTGAAACCCAGCGGGGATGCACCCGGGGATGCCGCTTTTGCCAGGCCGGCATGATCTACCGCCCGGTACGAGAATCGCCTTTGGAAACCCTGGCCCGAATGGTTGTCAAGCGAACCGAAGAAACCGGTTATGAGGAGATGGCGCTGCTTTCTTTGAGCACTTTGGATTACTCCCAGCTTTCCGAGTTGATCGCGCGTTCCCGTGCATTTTTGGATGAAAAAATGGTGGCGCTCTCGATCCCCTCCTCCCGGATGGACCAATTCAGCCTGCAGATCGCCAATCAAATATCCGGCGTGCGAAAAAGCGGCCTCACTTTTGCGCCGGAAGCGGGAACGCAAAGAATGCGCAATGTGATCAACAAAAATTTGAGCGAGGAAGAGATCCTCACCACGGTGCTGACTGCTAAGAACGGCGGTTGGACACGGTTGAAACTCTACTTTATGGTCGGCCTTCCGACCGAAACCGCCGAAGACATCGAAGGTATCGTCACCCTTACGAAAAAAATCAAGGAAGTCGGTATCAAAAAAATCAGCGTGAGTGTGGCGGGATTCGTACCCAAACCCCACACCCCGTTTCAGTACTGCGCCCAGAAAACCGTGGACGAACTCCATCGGATCCTTCACGCGCTGCTTAACATCAAAGGGGTGGCCTCTTTCGAGCTGCACAAACCGGAGATGAGTTGGGTTGAAGGCGTCTTGGCTCGCGGAGATCGAAAACTGGGACCTTCTTTGGTGCAGGTATCGCGCCAAGGAAACGGTTTTGAGGGGTTGCAGGAAGAGTTCTCTTACGAACGGTGGGGCTCCGCCTGGCTCGATACGGGGATTGATCCCGACCAATATACCGCCCAGCGCGGAACGGAAGAGGCTTTCCCGTGGGATGTGGTGGATGCCGGCTTAACCAAGGCCTTTCTTAAATCCGAATACGAAAAAGCCCTACGTGCGGAATCGACCCCCGACTGCCGGGATGGTGCTTGCAGCCAGTGTGGCGTGTGCCTTCCTTAGCGTCGGGCGGAGTGGAAATACCGATTTGTGACCGTCGAAAGCAGGTTTAACGGGGGAGGTGTTGGAATGCCTGATGATCTGAGAGGATTGTTGGAGCACGCTTTTTTAAACCGCGCGCTCCTCACGGGCACATTCAGTTCCCCGGCTCAGAAAGACGCCGAAACAGCGAAAAAGATCACAGTTAAGCCCGTCAAAACGAAAGCCGGCTTTGTTTTCCAGTTCGAAGAGTTCTATGCGAAACGGGTATTGCACGAAAACCTAAAGCCTTCCGCCGCCTTCGAGAAAGCCGTTATCCTCGCGCGGGATACTTACCGGCAAACAATTCTCTCTCTGAAGGAAGCCGACTTTCATATTTTCTCTACCGATCGCGGGGAGGTGAAAATCCTCAAGCAGAAACCCACCCGCTCGGAATCGGCGCTCTCCCACGACCGCCCGAAAAACTACCGGTTGGCGGAAAACCAGGTAGCGGACTATCTCATCCATTTGGGGATTATGAATGCGGATGGCATGGTCTTTCAGAAGAAATATGACAAGTTCCGGCAGATCAATAAATTCCTGGAGTTCGTCGAAGACGCCATCAACAAAGCCCGACTGCCTGAACATCGCCTTCGCGTCATCGATTTCGGGTGTGGAAAAGCATATCTGACATTCGCTCTGTATCACTATTTGACGAGTGTACGAGGGTTATCCGTCGAAGCGACGGGGTTGGACTTAAAAGAAGATGTCATCGCTTTTTGCAATCGTACAGCCGACGAGCTCGAGTATCGTTCCTTACACTTTGCCGTCGGGGATATCGCTTCCTATGACTTCAACGAAAAACCTCAACTGGTCGTTACCTTGCATGCTTGTGACACTGCCACCGACGAAGCGCTGCTGAGGGCGATTCAATGGCAAACCGATATCATCCTCAGTGTTCCCTGCTGCCAACATGAGCTTTTTCCAAAAATCCGCAACACGGAACTTCGACCGCTTATGAAACACGGCATCTTAAAAGAAAAATTGTCCTCATTAGTCACGGACGCGCTGCGCGCAAGCCTTCTGGAGGCCTTCGGATACGAAGTATCGGTCATGGAGTTCATCGATATGGAACACACCCCGAAAAATGTCCTGATCCGCGCCTTATTAAAAAAACCCGGGTTTCATCAGGAAAAATACCGGGCGTTTCAAGCCTTTTTGAAAACTTGGGGACTCGAAGCGACTTACCTCGAAAAAGGGTTGGCGGCGCGTCGCTTGATTCCTGAATCCGAGGAAGGATGATACGGGAACACAGACAAATGTTTTCACGATAAAGGAGGTTATCATGATGATCGTCACAACCACCCCCACGATCGAGGGCAAATCGATCGTAGAATACAAAGGGATCGTATGCGGAGAGGTGATAACCGGCGTCAATTTCGTAAAAGACATCATGGCCGGGTTACGGGATGTTTTTGGCGGGCGGTCAGGAACCTATGAGGAGGAACTGATCACGGCAAGAGAAAACGCGATCAGCGAGATGGTCGGTCGTGCGCAGTCGATGGGAGCGAATGCGGTTGTGGGAATCGACATCGATTACGAAGTGCTCGGTCAGAACGGAAGCATGCTGATGGTCTCGGCTTCCGGGACAGCCGTGGTTGTTCGATAATCAAAAGACGCCGGAAACCCGATTTCGCCCTTCCACTTTACTTTTGTAAAGCATCTCGTCGCAGCGTTTCAGGAGGGTGTTTTTATCGTCTTCCGGCCTGGACAAGGTGACGCCGACGGAGATCGTAAAATTGATTGTGATGCCTCTGTCCGGAATCTCAACCGGCGTTTTCTCGATGATCGTTCGTAGCCTTTCTCCGAAGGCAATCAATTTATCGGGTTCGGAGAGTCGCGTGAGGAGGACAAACTCCTCCCCCCCCCACCGGGTCTTTACGTCGTCTTTACGGGTTACCGCGAGGAGCTTCTGGCCAAGGGCTTTTAAGACCCGATCCCCGTTGTCGTGCCCATAGGTGTCGTTGACGTTTTTAAAGTGATCGATATCCAGCAAGAGGACGCCAAAAGGAATATGGTACCGGCGATAAGAACTGAAATGTTTTTCGAATTCCAACTCCAAAAACCGGCGGTTCGGCAGTTCTGTCAATTTATCGATATAGGCGATCTCTTCCAGTTCTTTGACGCCTCTTTCTATCGTCGTTTTGACCAAAGCGTCGCTGAAAATCAGGACGAATCCACTCGATTGGTTCTCCGGATCCGCATACGTATTGATCCGCACCTGCATTACGACGCTGTGCCCTTCGCGATGACGGCAAAAGACATCCGAAACCACGTTCTCCGAAGCGATCCGTCGGACGTCCTCTTCCGAAAAGCGGTTTTCTTCATTTTGCGCGTTGCGGAGTTGCAACAGATCGAGCATCGGCTGACCCCACGCTTCAGCCCGGGAATAGCTCAGATTATTGACCATCGATTCGTTCCAGAAGATGATCTTCATATTGGCATTCGTGATGCAGATGCCGTCTGTCAGCTCTTTCAGCAAACGGAAATAAAACTCGAAATCCTGATTAAACCCTTCTTCGAGAACCAAAAGATGTCACCTCGCCAGGCGAAGCCCGGGAATGTTGAATAACGCAAGACATAGGCGCGTTGCCCGATCCAGGGCTTAGCGCGCGGGTGCTATCCAAAAACGATCGAGAGAATCACGGGCACCATCAACGAACAGATCACCCCTTGGCCGAAGGCGATCAGTGTCACCGACAAGCGATTATGTTTTGAAATCAATCCCAACAACACATCCATGGAGGCCGCGCCCCCGATAGAAACGGACGCCAACGGGGAAAAACGGGACAAAATGGGGATGAATAGAATCGCCAGTGTCTCACGGATCAGATTTGCCGCGAAAGAAACGGTCCCGAGAAGCGGCGAATGCATCTCGGAGATCATTACCCCCGACAAGCTGTACCACCCCATGCCCGCGGCGGCTCCCATTGTTTCCTTACCCGAAAACCCCGAGGATCGGATCAAATAACAGGAAAACCAGCCAAAAATCAGCGTTCCAGAGATAACGAGCGCGCTTTGAATCAGAATCAGCGCCAACTCTTTCTTGATCTTTTTAAAAATCCCCTCTTCGCTGCCGATCTCTAAACCGACGAAGAACACAAGAGCCATCAGCAAAACCGTGACGAAGTAATCGGGAACGGGAAGGGTAAAAAAACGCCCGAGCAAAATGCCACCCGCGACGGCGGACAGCATTAACATCATAGCGATTTCCTCTTCTTCATTGCCTGCTCGAACAGGAACACAAATAAAAACCCGCCCGCGACGCCGCTCACGGCAATGACCAACGCCCACCAGCCGATGCGGGGCAACGATTCGAACAATTCCGCATTGGAACCGGTTTCGTACCCCATTAAAAACAGGAGCATCAAGGTTATCCAAAAAACAACCTTATATTTCTTAAAAAACGTCGGGCGCCTCTTGTAGCCGATCCACAAACCGGCAATAAACGCAACTAAAATCCCCGTAAAGACCACAGTCGAACACCGGCTTTCATTCATCGTCTTTATTCTCGTCAACAAACCCTTCAAACAGGCGTCCTGCCGTCCGAGTAGCCGAATTATATCATGAAACGGCGCTTTCGAATGGAGAAACGGGCGCAACATCGCCATCAACAGATCGTTTACGTAAGAACGTCCTGGAGCCCCTTACGTGGAGC
>JAAYCF010000087.1 GCA_012744415.1 Thermotogaceae bacterium | reverse complement strand
TATACCTTTCTTCTGAGCGATGAAGGCGTGGTTATCTCCGGATGTCCTGAAGCGTTTTGCAACCCCGATCATATGACCGTGCGCGCCTTTCACGCCCTCTATCTGGAAGCAGGACAAAAACCGCCGGACTTTCGTCTCCACCTGGATTCCAAGATACCCATAGCGCGTGGGCTTGGCAGCAGCGCTGCTTGCATCCTGGCGGGTTTGGCCGCCGCGAATCGATTCTTGGGAAACCGGTTTTCTGAGGAGAAGCTATTTGACCTGGCCTGCCGACTGGAAGGCCATCCGGACAATATCGCTCCGGCTTTGTTTGGAGGGTTTTGCGCGGGACTGTACGACGATCGTTCGGATCGGTTCTTATACAGAAAATTTGCGGTCCCTCACTTTCCGCATCTGTATGCGCTCGTCCCAGACTTCTGCCTATCGACAACGCGAGCACGATCTGCCCTGCCAAATGCCTATTCGAAGGAGGATATGATCGCCACGATCCAGCATCTGGTTTGGCTCTTGGGCAATTTAACCCAAAACAAACGTGAAAACTTCACGGCCGGTTTCGAGGATTGCGTCCATCACCCCTATCGTGGCCCGTTGATTCCCGATTGGGAAACGATCAGACGCCATCTATCCCAAAAGGAGGACTGCGCGGTGACGATCAGCGGGTCCGGGCCGACCCTTCTGGTTTGGGTCGAGGACGCAAGAAGGCCGATCGCCCCCCTTGTAGAGGAACTCGCCCCCGTGTTGAAGGCAAAATGGGAGGTTCTCCCATGCGCTTTGAACGTAACGGGCCTTCGCATCGCGTCGTGGGAAGAATAAAACCGGCATCGGAATATTGCATCCGACCAGAGTGCTTTACGAAAAGTCCTGCAACCAACCGTTTTCGAAGCCAAATTCATCTAATAACGCGCTCGCTTCTTCGTACTCGCGGGCGGTGATTTTTCTGTTCAACGGCGGGAGATCGAGAGCCTTGTAAACGGGAAAATACTGAGACATCAGCGATATATGCACCTTTGGGGATAACTCTTCGTAAACAAAACGCAGCGCTTCGCGGGTCCCGTTGATCCCTTCGGGGAGAACCAACAACCGGATGATCAGTCGCCGCGATCCCACCTGGCGGAACATCTCCCGGATGGCCTTCCGTGCAACCGACCAATAATCCTTGACCCCGGAGTATTTCATCCCGTATGCTTCCGTAGTATAGCGGATATCTGCCAGATAAAGGTCGACGACTCCGTCCATCCATTGCAACGTTTCGACGCTTTCGTAACTCGAGGTGTTATAGACGACCGGCAAAGTAAGTCCTTTTCGCGCGCCGATATCCAAAGCGCTGACGATCGCTCTCAAATGGGGGGTAGGGGAAACGAGGTCCAAATTGCTGACTCCCTTCTTTTGAAGAGACAAAAAGATCTCCGCCAAGGTTTCGTCGTGATGGTCGAATCCGGTATTTAGCTGACTGAACCCGAAGTTTTGACAATAGACGCAGCGCATCGTGCATCCCGAGAAGAAGACCGCTCCGGCGCCGGCGCCCTCGATGAGCGGCGGTTCTTCTCCCGTATGGACGACCGCGTTGGTCAACCTCGCTTTGTCCGTTTGCGCGCAGTACCCCGTCTGCCGCGTACGGTCAACTCCGCAACGGTGGGGACATAACTGGCAGTGGGTGATCGCTTCGGACAGATGATGAGCGAGGTCGCGCAGCTCTCCGGAATGTGCTTTTTCTAAAAAAATACCTCTTTCGGGCAGCATAGATCCTCCTATTCGGACGCCTTCCACAGTTCAAAGAATCGTTCCCGATAACGGTCGACGACATGCGCTTCACGCGATAGAATCAAGTATTCGTCATTCTTCGTCTCGGCCGAAGCGGTGAAGTTGTAAGTGCCGAACAACGCGACGGATCGATCGACGACGATAAACTTCTGGTGCATCAAACCCTTTTCCAAGAGATCGTACCTCAAGAGGGTGTAACGATCGACCTCAACGCTTTGGCTGTAAGGACTCCCCTGGTTCCAATCGCGATCAGCAAAGACATATATCTCAACGCCGTGCGCGGAAAGCACTTTGAGAAAATGGGCGATTCGATAGTCGCTGAATGCATAAATTCCGATTAGAACCTCTTTTTTTGCGCTAGACAATACGCTCATCAAAGCATCAAAAGGCTGGTCTTCCGGAGAGAAGTAAACGGAATGTTTTTCTTTTGCGGAAGGGCGGTCTCCTTTGAATAATCCGTTCGCGCCATGTTCGAAATGGTCACGAAATCGTCGCACGAGATGGGGCTCTGACACAATGAAGATATCGTTATAGTGGTTGTCCAAACTGGTCGTCGTTAGGTTCGTGGATCCTCCCCATACCTTCCTTCCATCCGCGATCATATACTTGCAGTGCATCAGGCCGCGTCCATCGTCGGATATGATCTCGACCTCCCGGGAAATCGATCGGAGCCCCGCGAGGTTGTCTGCCTCGGTGACAATGCGCACGCGAATCCCCTGCGAAACCTTTTCCGCCAGCAGTCCTAAAACTTCTGGATCATCGATATCGTAAACGCATAGATCCAAAGATTCATTAGCCTCTTGGATAAAAAACAAGGTGCGGTCTCTAATTTGCGTATTATGAAAGTAAAGATCGAAGCGGATGGTATCCGTCGTCGAGCAAGAAAGGCATACGAATAGGATGACGCAAAGACAGAAAAAAAAGGAGAGCTTCATCGGCCCTCTTCCTTCGATCGTTTCATCATTATCCTACTCCCAGGTAGAGTTGGCGCGCTCGGGGAGACTCGAACTCCCGACCTCCACATCCGCAGTGTGGCACTCTATCCAATTGAGCTACGAGCGCTATATGGCGGAGAGGGAGGGATTCGAACCCTCGGAGGGCAAACACCCTCACTTGCTTAGCAGGCAAGCACCTTAGGCCGCTCGGCCACCTCTCCAAAATTGCTCGATAGTATACCATAAAGTTTTCGCCAATTCAAGCAAAAGATTCGGAACTATCCATCCAACGAGAGCGCGTCGGACCACGAATTTTTCGTAGTCGATCGTCATTGTATCCTTCCAGGATTCTCTCTGCATCAATTTCGTTGGCCTTAAAAAGAATCCATTCGTTCGGTTTTCTTGCATTCTCTTCGGTGAGGCCTATTTTACTCATTTCCATTTCGAATCCATCTTAAAAACAGGATCACCCGATACGCGCGATACCGAATCAAGAAAAGTGAAGGGGGACTTCGCTCTGAAAGCCACCGCTTTCAATCTCTTGAATCCCTTTCGATGAAGACACACAAGATCACCTCTGGATACCTCTAATGAAGAAGCATCTCGGCCAACACAGGAATGAAAAATACCTGGTAAGTTGGGGCTCAAAGCCCCGCTCGTGTCCTAAAAGCGGTAGCTTGTGATATAATTCCACCGTTTGTTCATAGAAGGTGGGATGAGGGTGGAAGATATCATCTACGTCGTTGGGCATAAAAACCCCGATACAGACTCGATCTGTTCCGCCATTGCTTACGCGGATCTGAAAAAGCGCTTGGGTGGCGGCGTGCGAGTTGTTCCCGCTCGGATAGGAGAGATCAACCGGGAAACTGAGTTTGTTTTGAGCACTTTTAAGCTCCCGGTTCCGATGGTTTTAGATACCTTGAAGCTACAAGTGCAAGACCTGCAGTTGGACCGAGCGATCACGGTCTCCCCGGAAATCTCCGTCAAAACGGCATGGAGCCTCATGCAAAAACATAACGCCAAAACACTTCCGGTGATAGATGACAACGGCCATTTAATCGGAATCACCACCCTATCTGACATTACCAGCAAATACATGGATATGGTTGATACCAATTTGCTTGGGGTCAGCGATACACCGTTGCAGAATGTATTGGAAACAATCAACGCGCGGTTATTGATCGGTCGCGCAACGGACTTTTCACCGTTGGGTAAGATATTGGTCGCGGCGATGACGCCGGATCGTATGGCGCATTGGGTGGATAAAAACGATATCGTTATTACCGGCAACCGACTGGAAAACCAGATCGAGGCATTGAAGTTGGGGGCGAACTGTTTGATCATCACGGGGGGCGCTGCCGAAGAGATGCCAGAGTTGAAGCGTTTAGCGGAAGAAAATCGAAGCCTTGTTCTGGTAACGCCGTTCGATACTTTTACAACGGCGAGGCTTATTCCGCAAAGTATCCCGGTGAAATACCTTATGACCACTCGGGATCTCGTCGCGTTCAATCGGGACGATTTTTTGGATGATATCAAGGACGCGATGCTGAGCACCCGTTATAGGAGCTATCCCGTCGTCGACGATGAAAATCGCGTCCACGGGGTTGTCGCGCGGTATCATCTGATCTCCCAGCGAAAAAAGAAAGTGATTCTCGTCGATCATAACGAACGTTCCCAATGTATCAGCACGATCGACGAAGCGGAAATACTGGAAATCATCGACCATCACCGCGTCGGCGATATCCAGACCGGAAAACCCATTTTTTTTAAAAATGAGCCTCTGGGGAGCACCTCCACTATCATCGGTAACCTCTTTTTCGAAAACGGGATCCGACCCTCGCGTTCGATCGCGGGGATCCTTTGTTCGGCAATCCTTTCGGATACGCTAAAATTCAGATCTCCGACTTGT
>JAAYCF010000086.1 GCA_012744415.1 Thermotogaceae bacterium | reverse complement strand
CTTTTCATGCAAGGTTTCGTCGAAGAATGGATCAGCAAAGACGGAGACGATGACAAAGAATTTGACGATGCCTATTCTTCCAAACTGAAACCCGGAAACGATACCATTAAAGGATGGGTTTTGAACGACGACGGATCCATCACCACTTACTTCGATTACAACTTCCCGCCGAGCGCGCCCAGAGTGGCCGCAAACGGGGCCCCCGGATGGACTGTTAGCGCGTCTGGTCAATCGGTTGGCGTGTCTTGGACCGTCATCGAAGCCTTAGCCCGTATAGTAGCCGACGGAGCCGAATCCGGAACGGTATGGAGCTTCTCCGCTCAGGCGGAAAACGAAGTCGACGTATTGGTACCGCGCTGTGTCGAAGACATCAAGGCGAAGTTGCAAGAATTGCACGATAACGGCCATGTTCCCGTCTACGTCGCGGATTATATGACCGAAAAAGAAGCGAAGGATGCCTACGCGAACGCCATCGCTTTCATCGAGAACTACGGTCACGCTTACATCTCCAACGGACCGTTCTGGTTGGAAAAATACGATCCGGTCTCCAACTTCATGGAATTGACCGCCAACCGCGATCCTTCCTACCCGTACAACTCCGATTACTGGACGAACCTTTTCGCGGTTCCGACCATCGCGATCGATCGGATCACCATCCCGTCTCTGATTCCTGCCGGAAAGAACCTCGAAGTTACCGTAAAAGTCTCCAAGGTCGTTTATCCGGAAGTGTTGGCTGAAAACGCCGAAGAAGGCCGCGTTACCGTTCGATTCCTTTCCACACCGGAAATCGTGGTTCAGGCGAATCTCGTGCGATCCGGCGAATTCAAAGCGATTATCCCCGGAACCTCGTTGGTCAACGTTCCGAAAGGAACCTATAAAGTACAGATCGAAGCCCAGCTCGAAGGCGCCCTTGAACAATCCGAAACCAAAAACGTCGTGATCTGGTAGCAAGATCTTAGCATTTAGTGAGGGTAGTGCCTCTTAGGAGGCACTACCTAATTTTAGGGGGAGACGATGTACTGGAAATATGTCATAAAACGCGTCATCAATGGAATCGTTATCTACATCATATTGATATTTATTTTCTCTGCCCTGTTTAACATGCAAATGGAACAAACGGTTCGCGCGCAGATAGACGAAGTGGTCAAAGGGGAGGTGATGGCGCAATCCACCTCCGGCAAATGGACACCCGAACAATTAATGAACTGGTCAAAGGAGAGAAAGGTCTATTACACAGAGCTTTATAACCTGAATAAACCGGTTTTCGAGCGGATCGTCACCCGAGCGGTAGACACCATCTTGTTTCGATACGGAAAATCGACCATTATCAAATCGGCCTTTGGAGAACGGGATGTCGTAAAAATCATCTTTGAGACCGTGCCGAGAACGCTGTTGCTCTTCGGAACGGCTGCCATCATCGATGTTATCTTAGGAATACTGATAGGAATAAAAAAAGCGCAAAAACCAGGAAAAGGCTTCGACAAAGGGACTTCCATCGCAACAATGATCGTTTTCGGAATGCCTTCCTGGTGGTTAGGGATGCTTATGATCATGTTTTTCGTATATATCATTAAGGTCTTTCCCTCCGGTGGGATGCACTCGACGCCACCTCCCGCTGGTTTTATGTACCATTTGGACACGCTCTGGCATTTGACGTTGCCGGTATTAACATTGGTAATCATCGGCTTTTGGGGTCGCGCCTTCTTGATCCGAAACATCGTGTTGAGCGTTTTGCAGGACGACTACATCATGTCGGCCCGCGCGAGAGGGATTCCGGAACGCAAGGTGCTTTTCGGCCATGCCCTTCGAACGGCGGCGCCCCCGATCGTCACGATGGCTCTTCTCAGTCTTCTGGTATCGGTAAGTGGCGGTATCTTGTTCGAAAGCATCTTCAGTTGGCCCGGTATGGGCAATTTATACTGGATTTCTGTGGAACAGAGCGATATCCCGGTTTTGATGGGTGATCTCTCCTTCTCCACCGGGTTATACATCTGTGGATTGGTCATCTTAGACTTGATTTACGGATTCCTCGACCCCCGTATCAAAGTGGGTGGTAAGGCATGAAGCTGAAGGACCTAAGGGGATCGATTTCTGAGTTTTGGAATGAGTTTCGAAAGGTGAAATCCGGTTTGGTCGGGCTCGGTATCTTTGTGTTTTTCCTCCTGCTCTTGATCTTTGAGCCGGTTTTAGCCCCGTTCTCCGAAACGAATACACGCTGGCGTGACATCTCCTATTGGGATGACAATCCGCAATCGGCTTATCCCATCTGGGTGAACTTCTTTTCTGCGAAGAAGTACGCCAAGAGTTCCGTATTGAAAGACCCTCAAGTGAGTGAAGAGGCCTTCGGGACGAATCGGATGATGACCTATACCTTCGAGTATGATTATCAGTACGACATCGCGCCGTCCGATCTGATCTTGAAGATCCAAGGGACCGGAGCGGCGATGATGGATCTGACCTTCACGCGGCCGGACGGAGAAACCGTTTACTTGACCTCTTCGAACTTAAAAATGGTGGAAGGCGGGGTCAGCCGCATCTCCGTCGACAAAGGCTCGAAGTCGGAAGCCTATGATTTTTTGGGTGGGTTTGAGAGCCGCGACAATATGCGCAAATTTCAACGCTCTTCGATAAAGCCGGCTGCCATACTCTTCGCGAAAGCCCAGGAGAACATGCTGATCGACCCGGAACCCTTGAAAGGCAAGTATACGATACAAGCCGCCATATTGCTTCAGCGACCGGAGGACACCATCAGCAACGTCGAATTGGTCGTCCCGGGGAGAGTCTTCGGCCTATTGGGAACCGACGCCTTCAAACGCGATCTGTTCAGCGGAGTCTTGGCCGGGATTAAATGGGCGCTCCTCATCGGGTTGTTGACCGCGATCGTATCAGTGATGGTCGGGGTTATTTACGGGGTTATCAGCGCGTATCTGGGCGGATGGAAGGATTCCGCCATGCAAAGAGTTTTCGAAGTCTTCAACTCCATCCCGCTTTTGCCAGTTTTGATCGTTATGAGCGCCGTATTCAAACCGAGTATATGGAACCTCATCCTCATTATGTGTATCTTCTATTGGACCGGTTCCGTAAAAACCGTTCGGTCAATGGGACTGCAAATCAAAGAGGAAACGTTCATCGAAGCGACTCGCGCCTTAGGCGCCAGCAACTTCCGCATCATTTTTAAGCATATCATTCCTTTGATCATTCCGTACTCTTTCGCGTCGATGGCGTTGTTTATTCCCGGCGCGATCGTCTATGAAGCATCAATCTCCCTGCTGGGTTTGGGAGACGCCACAATCGTGACGTGGGGCCAAATATTGCGGGACGCTTATACTGGTGGCGCGGTCATTAACGGTATTTGGTGGTGGGTTATTCCTCCCGGATTGATGATCGCGATCATGGGAATGAGCTTTGCCTTTATCGGATTCGCGTTAGACAAAATACTACATCCGAAACTTCGGACGAGGTAAAGAAGATGGCAGCAGAGAAAACAACGCAGAATAAACGGGTTTTAGAAGTTAAAAACTTAAAACTTCACTATTTGACGAGTCAAGGCGCCGTCAAAGCGGTGGATGACATTTCTTTCTGTTTGAACAAGGGCGAGACCCTGGGTATTGTCGGAGAGTCCGGCTGCGGCAAGACGACGACGGCGGTGGCGCTGATGATGATGCCCTCCCCTCCGGGGAAGATCGTCGGCGGGCAAATCCTCATCGAAGGAAAAGATATTGTTCCCTTGACCGAAACGCAGATTCGAAAACAAATTCGGTGGGAAAAGATTTCGATGGTCTTCCAGGGCGCGATGAACTGCCTCACTCCCGTTTACACGATCGGAAAGCAGATGATGGAGACATTGCGCGAGCATCGGGAGATGTCAAAAGAGGAAGCGATCGCCAGAATCGAAAAGTACCTCGCTTACGTCGGGCTTTCTAAGGAAGTTTTGAAACGCTATCCGCATGAGTTGTCGGGTGGGATGAAGCAGCGGATCGTGATCGCGATGGCCTTGTTTCTTGAGCCCAAAATCGTCTTATGCGACGAGCCGACTACCGCACTGGATGTGGTTGTTCAAGCGCAAATCATCAACCTTTTAAAAGATTTGAAACAGCAGTTGGACCTCTCATTCATCTTTATCACCCATGATTTGGCGACGGAAGCGGAGGTGTCTGACCGTTTGATGGTGATGTACGGCGGAAAGATCGCGGAGATCGGGACCAACGAGCAGCTTTACGGGAAACAAGGTCCAATGCATCCGTATACCCAACGATTGCTCAAAGCCACGCCGCTACTCCACGAGAAAGTGGAAGAACTCGCTTTCATACCGGGAAGACCGCCCGATCTGCTGAAACCTCCGGCGGGTTGCAAGTTCCATGACCGATGCAATGTGGTGATGGATCGCTGTAAGGTGGATGAACCGGATCTGCAGGAAGTGGAACCCGATCATTTTGTGGCTTGCTGGAGGTGTCGAGAGTCGTGAGCGAGAATATATTCGAGGTCAAAAACCTCCAAAAGTGGTTTCCCGTACGCAGAAGCATGACCGACGTGTTAAAAAATCGGCTAAGCTATGTGAAAGCGGTAGATGGCGTGACCTTCAATATTCGCAGAGGAGAGATCTTCGGATTGGTGGGAGAGTCCGGGTGCGGAAAGACGACAACCGGAAAGATCCTGATGAAGCTGCTGGAACCAACGGGCGGGCAAATGATTCTTGACGGGCAGGAGGTCACCCACATCACCGCGGAAAGATTGAGAAAGTATCGGCGGGAAGTGCAGATGATCTTCCAAGATCCTTACGCCTCCATGAATCCCCGTTTTCGGATTCGCGATGTCCTGGAAGAACCCCTTCTGATCCATAAGGTGGGAGAGGACCATCAAGCGCGTTTGCAGATGGTCGCCAAGGCGTTGTCGGAAGTGCGTTTGCAGCCCCCCGAAGAGTTCATGGAAAGATTCCCGCACATGCTGTCCGGGGGTCAGCGGCAACGGGCGGCTACGGCGCGCAGTCTAATATTGAACCCGAAGTTTATCGTCGCCGACGAACCCGTGTCCATGATTGATCTATCGACCCGCGCCGAAATCCTGCATATGATGAAACTGGTTCAAAGGGAACTCCAACTAACGTATTTGTACATTACACACGATCTTTCCACGGCCAGATATTTTACAGATACAATCGCGGTGATGTACTTAGGTCGAATTGTCGAGATGGGAGACCCGGATGATGTGATTGACCATCCCAGACACCCGTACACGATGGCTTTGATCTCAGCGGTTTGCGAACCGGTCTCCGGAAAGGTCAACCGCATCAAAGACGTTCCGATCAAAGGAGAAGTGCCTTCCGCCCAGAACATCCCCCAAGGGTGTCGATTCCACCCGCGTTGCGTCTACGCGAAAGACGAATGCCGGAATGAGAAAGAGCCCGAACTGGAGATCGTGGAAGGGAGACACCTGGTGGCCTGCCGCCGGTATAAAGAAATATAAGGAAACCCAAAAAGAAAAGCGGATCCTCGGATAACCCTTGGGTCCGCTTTTTTATCGGCTCTGATGCGAATTATCCGAAAACGATCTTCCTTGTTTTGTTGGAATCGCAAGAAAGTTTGAAACCGATACGCTCGATAGTATATAATAAGCCGGAGTGCTGAACGGTGGGAGCGGGGTGACCGAAGCTATCATCAGGAAAAGGTCTCCATCCTTCCGCTTCCGTTCGGGAAAAGGGGGACGGCATGAATCGGAGAGTAGGGTTGCGAGTGTTCACGGTCTTAGTCGTATTATTTATGGTTTCCGGGTGTACGGTGCTTTATCGGATCTTTGATCCGCTGAATCCGACACCGTCTGCAGAAAGCCGTACCAGCGCCACGACGGTTTTACTGCGCTGGGAATATCCGGAAGGATCGGATGTGACTTTTGACGTCTATTTGGGGACTTCTTCCAACACGATGGCGTTGATTGCGCGCGATCTGACCGATACCTTCGTTACGGTTAGCCAACTCATCCCCAATACGCGCTATTATTGGAAAGTAAAGGTTCAAAACGCCTTTGGGCAATACCGGTTCAGCCAAGTGTGGTCTTTTGACGTGATCGG
>JAAYCF010000085.1 GCA_012744415.1 Thermotogaceae bacterium | reverse complement strand
GTTGATCTCAAAGCCGCCGCGCTGAACTCACCGACCGACTATGCCGCCGCGGGTGTCGTAGCGCATATTTACAATCAGAATTACACCGCCTACTCAAATTTGGCGCCTTCCCTGGCAAAAGCCGTTTTATGGACGACCTCGGAGTATCCGACACGTCATTCCGCTTTCGTCCATTCGAACGAAGAGATCGTTTTCGCGAGTGATCCCTTTCGAACGCCGACCGGAGTGAATATCGTCTTTTGGCCGGACGTTACAGCGAACATGGAATACCTCAAGATCGGCTTGTCGGCATTTGGCAACGGGGATCCCGCTTTGACGAAAGCGGACATTTGGATTTCCGACGTCCGCGTCATGCTGGCCGACGCTGAATACCGTTAGGGCGTGTACATACAAAAAATAAGGCGCTCGCGAGCGCCTTATTTTTTTCCGAAATCTACGGCTCAAACCAAGGCCTATTGTTTTTCCATCAATCATCCTGTGAATCGCTGTTTTTCTTTTTTGCCGGGTTATTTTTCTTGGGTAGAGGGACCGCTTTTTTCTTTACGGGCTTGTTGATCGCGTGCTCTTGGTGGTTTTTCTCTGTTTGCTCCTCGTAAGTGAGCGTTCCTCTTTTAGAAATCCCGCGGAATCCTTCCTCTGCCGGGTCGTCGAAGTCGCCGATCGGATCCACGATGTCTTTGAACAAGAGCCTGTGTATTTTTTTCAGGTTCTCATACTCTTCCGGCATCGTTTTCCAGAACTCCCGGCCGATCTCGCAAGGAAATTCGAGACACCCCCCGCAGTTTTTTAACCCCCTACGCATGTTGCACTCTCGTATTTCGCATTCATCGCAGAAGGCGAAAGGGCGGTCGGATTTGCACCCAAGGCAAACCATCTGGGAGGCTTTATAAGTGGCCTGATGGTTTTTATTCCACTCTTTCGCCAATTGGGCCCTTTCCTCCGGCTTGTCCTCGACCGTGGCTTTGTATATCGGACAGTTGTTACAGTTGATACCGCAAAAGCCTGTGCCTTTCATTAAAATTGATCCTCCTGATTTATAAAAATGATGTGCGCGCCATTAATCGTTCTCTTCCTCGTCTTCATCATCGATATCCAATTCCCCGACAAGTTCGACCTGCGGGTCCCCGAAATCCTTGGCTTCTTCTTCGAACATGGGTTTGTTCATCGGACGCTTTTCTTTGGTCGGGAGATTCCCCATCGATTTGTTTCTGAGCAGAATAAAGGCTTCATATCCCTCTGGATCGAACCGTTGAAAGAGTTTGGACATTTTTTCAGTCAGGTCGCTCACGGTACTTCCTCGTTGCCAGAGATAGTTTTTGATATCGGCCAACAGCTCTTTCTCGACCTGATTCATCTGTTCGATTTTTTCAACCGCCTTCATTACCTGGGCTTCTTCTTTGTTCCGTAACATTTTCCGAAGGGTAAAAAGACTATCCGCTGTCACTGGTTGTTCTCCTTTTTCATTCTTAGAATCGAAATCTTGCGTATTTTGGAGCGTTTCTTTTTTGGCCATTTTTTCCCTCCTCGTCCAAACCAAAAAAGGGCGCCCGATCCCGCCCTTTTCCGAATACGCTCTTCAATGGGAGTTTATTTCGGTTTTGGTTCCGGTTTCTTAGGTGTCTCTTTCTTGGTTTCCGGTTTTTCAGGGTTCTTCTTTCCTTTTCCGCAGGGCATCGTTATCCCTCCTTTCCGCTTTGACGATCTGTGGTTGGGTGATGGGAAATAAGGATTAGTTTGGCGATAGTATACTCCAGCGAAAAAAAGTTGCAAGCCCCTCCTTCGCGCGCAAACCCTTCCTAATTAGGTCTAAAACTTAGGAAAAAAGAGAAAAGGATGCGCCAAACCAACTTACGGGTTTGAATTCTGTATAAACATTTCAAAGACGATACGGCCTCCGAATCGATAGACTCGCTTAGTCGATTAATCTCAAGAGATCGTCTACGGACTCTCTTTTTCGGATCAGACGGGCTTTTTCTCCGTTAACCAAAACTTCTGATGGGCGAAACGTCCCGTTGTAATTGGACGCCATCGAATAGCCGTAGGCGCCCGTATCCATGATAGCGATCCGCTCTCCTGAAACCAGTTCTTCAAGAGATCGGCCGGCAGCGAGAATATCACCAGTTTCACACAAAGCGCCAACGACGTCTACGGTCATCTTTTTTCGTTTTTCCTCTTTGGGAATCAGGGGAACGACCAGATGTTCCGCCTGGTATAACGCAGGCCGAATCAGGCAGGCCATATTCGCGTCGCATACCAAGAAACGCTTATAGGGCGTCTGTTTCAGGTATAAGATTTTTGAAAGCAACAAACCAGCCGAAGCGACGATATACCGGCCCAATTCCAAACAGATCGGGCACTGAAACGCTTGCAGCAACGGCCCGATCTGTTCACGATAGCTTTTCAGGTCGAAACCGCTTCCAGAATGGGCGTAATCGATTCCCCACCCCCCGCCGAAATTGACCATCTCTATCTGCGGATTCCTCTCTTTAAAGGCCAGCAACTTTTCTATCGCTTCTTTATACGGAGCGACCTCCTGGATGCTGGAACCAATATGCATATGAATGCCCGAAACCGGAAGACGGTCTTCTTGAAGGATTTTTTGCGCTTCTTCCAGAGGGATGCCGAACTTGTTTTTTTTCAATCCGGTAGATATATAGGGATGGGTTTTCCCATCCACATCGGGATTCACTCGCAGGAAAAAATGCGTTCCGTTTTCCCCAGAAAGTCCGTTTTCGACGATCAACCCGTACTCTTCTTTCGAATCGATATTGATCGCGAATACGCCATCATTCAACCACTTTTCGATATCAGGAAGGGTTTTACCATTCCCGTTAACGGCGATATGTTCGGGCTTCACGCCGCTACGCAAGGCAACCTGATACTCCCCCATCGTCACAACATCCATCCAAAGCCCTTTTTGGTGAAGATGGTTCAGGAGCAAGGGATTGCCGTTAGCCTTACAGGCAAAAAAGACGGTGGCGGGCAAACCCTCCAGGGCTTCCATCACTTTCGTGACAGCCGCATCTATCTCCGCGG
>JAAYCF010000084.1 GCA_012744415.1 Thermotogaceae bacterium | reverse complement strand
TATCCACGAAGGATGCGAATGAACAAGGAGTATCGCTCGAAGGAACACAAATAAGAGCACGAAGAAGGGCTCAAATCTTCTTTGGTAGACGATTTGGAGCGTTTTCTTTGAAGCGCCGAACTTAAGTTCGGCATGGGGTTTTTTTGAGGTTATCCCCATTAAGCAGTTAAAGACAAGAGGTAAGATGTTTTCGATTGCTTATGCGTTCTCGTTTGGGTGAAACGTTATCGGGGCCGGTTTGTGTTCATGCCCGATTGAAGTTTCACCTACTGGAAAAACGTAGCTGGAGCGCTCCAAACGTTGGGCATGGTTCAACTCGGACGCGTTTTGAACAGGGTCATTAACGAAAAGTGGTATAATAAAACCGGTTATTCACTTTAATACAACAAAAAAATGCCAAATCTCATGGAGGTGATTCTATGAAACGTTGTTTCAGGGACATCGGGATTTGCGTTTTGGTCATTGGTTTAGCGGTGGCGCTCAATTCATGCGGGGCGGTTGGTTTTGTTTTTGGTTTGAACGATGCGGAAGTTCAGTTTATCGCATGGCTTGAAGCGCAAGGGGTGCCGGAAGAAACGATCGGACAATATCTCGGACCGGTCGCGGTGGGAGACGTGGTGAGTTCGCACGATCCGGCGGGTTTGCCTCAAATCTCGTCCGCTCGCGATTCCGGGCCTCTGCCCGAAAACGGATGGCTCTTTTACGCGGACGAATGGCCCGGTTCCATGTATAGTCACCCGGGAAAGATCCATGTCATCGGCGCGAGCGGTGAAGTCCTCTATACGGAGGATATTCAGGGGTGGCCTCTGGTGAACGGAGTAAAACCCGCTTCGATGAATCGGACCTTTCAAGCGATGCTCGCCGATAACACGATGACGATCTATAACCCCCGTAATATCTGGATAACGAACCCACTGATCAAATGGCCCGGAGTTTTATACCGGATTATCCGTTTTGGGGCCGTTGTGGTCAACGGTTTGACTCCCACGCAGAACTTATATACTGAAGCTTCCAACGTCCACGATATGATGGTGGATGCGATGGAAGATCTCTTTAATGGCGCCGGCGATGATCATGTGCGTAGCGTTGAAAATCCGAACAATACGCCAACCCATGTTGCGAACGCGATCGCGGATCTGGTGGAGAACGAAAACATCAACTACATTGTCCTGTACTATATCGCCCACGGAAATATCGAGTATATGAATGTCGGCGGAACAGGCTTTTATGCCAGCCAACTGAAAACCCTGATGGAAAGCTACCCCAACGTCAACTTTATCCTCTTCGTCGAAACCTGCCATGGAGGCAGTTGGCCCGATTACTTCCGCGACCTCCCTGTTGAGCTCGGCAACCTTCACATGGTGCTCGCGTCCACCAGCAGGGACAAAGGCGCATACCCGGATTGGGATGACGCTTATGGCCTACACGACTTTAACGCGGCAGATGATGTGTGGGTGGAGTTCACAAGCGATTTCCTGATAAAAATGGAGTACTATACGGCGGACGCGCATTGGGATGAAGTGACCGGTCTTGACTTTCCCGCTTTCAATAACAACACCCTCAGACTCTTTTGGCTCTGTTACCAAAATGCTCAAACCGAATCCTTAATCTTACCGGCCCGTACGGGTCATCAATCCCCACGGATTTTTTATCCTTAATTCTCTAAACGAAAAGAAAAAAGCGGGAGGAAACCTCCCGCTTTTTTCTTGCTTTTTTTCTTCAGATAGGATATAATATCAATAACGATATATCGTAAACGATATAATATGGAGGAAAGCATGCCCCAAACGCCCTTAATACGCCACAGTATATTGAAGTATATCTCGATGGTTTCGGAGATGACCGGATACGATTTTTTACGGTATTGCGCGAAAAACGGCATGACCGTATCGCCGGGCTCCGTTTATCCCCATTTGAAATCGCTCGAGGCGGAAGGGTATGTTGTTTCCAGCCAAAATGGAAGGAAAAAAATTTATCGTTTGCTACCCGATGGACAAGACTGGGTCAATCGCCACATGGCGGGGGATCTGGACACGGAAAAAGCGCTCGGGATTTTTCAGATGACCGTTTCATGCCAATGCGGGGAAGTTCCCAAGGCGCTTTGCCATACTTTAAGATCTTTCCTTTTGTGTTTAGGAAAAACGGATTGGCACAATACGAAGCAACTTGACGCATTGTTGGATACGGCGAAATCTTTAGAAAACGAAATTCAATTATATATACAAAATCAGGAGGGATAGTACGATGAAGATTGTGATCATTGGCGGTGTGGCCGGAGGCGCGACGGCTGCTGCGCGTTTAAGAAGAGTGAGTGAGAAAGCGGAGATCATTATGGTGGAACGAAACGAATACATCAGTTTCGCGAATTGCGGGTTACCTTATCATATTGGTGGCGTGATCAAAGAGCGTGATCGACTCCTGGTCTCCACCCCCGCCTTATTCCGAGATCGCTTTCGGATCGACGTGCGCACGGGGACCGAAGCCTTGCGCATTGATCGTCAAAACAAGCAAGTGTTACTGAAAGACCTGAAAACAAACCGTGAATACGCGGAGTCTTATGACCGTCTTCTGCTTTCTCCCGGTGGCGTCCCGATTCGTCCCGATCTCCCCGGCGTGACAGACGACGGGTTTTTCACCCTTCGAAATATGGAGGATATGGATCGGATAAAGGACTGGATCGTCTCGCGATCGATCAAACGGGCGCTGGTGATCGGAGGCGGATTTATCGGACTGGAAATGGCAGAGAACCTTGTCGAGAAGGGACTATCGGTTTCTTTAGTCGAGTTGGCGGACCAGGTTATGATCAATATGGACAAAGAAATGGTGGCTTCGATCCAGCAAACGCTTGCCGACCACGGGGTTTCTTTGTACCTGAAGACTAAAACGACTCGTTTCGAAACAAGCGGGAAAACGATCAAGGCCACTCTGGAAAACGGAAGGGTGATAGAAACCGAAATGGTCCTCTTCTCCATTGGTGTCCGCCCGGAAGTCAAGTTGGCTAAGGAAGCCGGCCTGGAATTGGGGTCCAGAGGGATACGGGTCAACGGTTATATGCAGACGAGCGATGAGTCGATTTACGCGGTCGGCGACGCGGTTGAAACCCACAATCCGTTGTTGAACGAGCCCGCCGTGATACCCCTCGCCGGCCCGGCGAATCGCCAGGCGCGTTTGGCCGCCGATAATATGATCCACGGCAACCAAGTTCCCTACGAGGGCCCGATCGGCACATCCATAGCGAAGATCTTCGAATTGACGGCCGGTTCGACCGGTTTGAATGAGAAACAGCTTAAAGCGAAGAAGATCCCTTATTTAAAATCCTACACGATCAACAATTCACACGCGGGATACTACCCCGACGCCTTTCCGATCACCTTAAAACTGCTCTATGAACCCTCCGGAAAGATCCTCGGCGCTCAAGCTACCGGGATCGATGGAGTGGACAAGCGGATCGACGTTCTCGCCGTAGCGATCAAAACCGGGATGAACGTGCGGGACCTCACGACTTTCGAACTCTCCTATGCTCCGCCTTACGGATCGGCGAAAGATCCTGTGAATATCGCCGGGTATGTTGCCTCCAACATCATAGACGGGTCATTGGAGCTCTACTACCCGGAAGATATCCATACGGCCGATTCTTCAGTCGTTTTTCTGGATGTGCGAGACCCCGAAGAGCAGACACTCAGCGCGCTTCCGGTTAAAAATCTTCAGAGCATCCCGTTGGCGCAACTCCGTTCCAGACTATCTGAACTCGACCGCGCGAAAACCTATGTGACCGTATGCGCCATCGGCCAGCGCGGATATATCGCTTATCGCATCCTTAAGGAGAATGGGTTTAAAAACGTAAAAGACTTGACGGGCGGAATGAAACTCGTGGAGGCTTTTAAAGAGAAGGAATATGGGGAAGCGGCGGCAAGCATGTCGAAGGATTTTTTCGCGACGGAAGTGTTGGTCGAATCAACTCAAAAGATTAAATTGGACGCTTGCGGATTGCAGTGTCCCGGGCCGATTATGGAAACGTACAAAAAAATGAACGAGATGAAATCCGGAGACCTTCTCGAGGTATTGGCCACGGATCCCGGATTTAGGAAAGACATTGTTAAATGGGCTGAAAAAACGGGCAATGCGCTCATACAGATCGATCAGAAGAACGGGGTGACGACGGCCATACTCAAAAAAGGCGAGCAAGGGGCGGCGGAACCGACGGCGGCGGTTTCTCGAGACGGAAAAACGATTGTCGTCTTCAGCAACGATATGGATCGCGCCTTAGCCTCTTTCGTTATCGCCAATGGCGCTTTGGCGATGGGGAAACCCGTCACGATGTTCTTCACTTTCTGGGGATTGAATATCTTGAGAAAACCCGAAAAGCCCGCTATTGAAAAGCATTTCATAGAGCGTATGTTCGGCGCGATGATGCCGAGAGGGGCGGGAAAGTTGAAGATGTCCAAGATGCATATGGCCGGTATGGGTACCCGGATGATCCGGTCCCGTATAGAGGAAAAGAAGATCGATTCTCTGGAAACGATGATTCAGAAAGCGATCAAAGGCGGGGCGCATCTCGTGGCTTGCCAAATGTCGATGGATCTGATGGGCATCCGTCAAGAAGAACTCATCGATGGCGTCGAAATCGGGGGTGTCGCCGCTTATTTAGGGGAAGCGGAAGACGCGAACGTTAACCTGTTCATATAGAGATATGCGCGCCTTGTAGCGCCGTTGTTTGGAGCGCCGACATTTATGTCGGCATGGGTTTGAAAAAGACTCTATCCACGAAGGCTGCGAATAGACAAGAAGAATCGCTCGAAGAAGGGCTTGGAGCGCCGCAGCTACGTTATTCCAGTAGGTGAGACTTCAGTTCGGCTTATTAAGCGATATTGAACGTTATTTTTATGAGACAGCAATCCATTTTTTTGGACGAAACCTCCATTATATCAAACCCATGCCCAACTAAAGTT
>JAAYCF010000083.1 GCA_012744415.1 Thermotogaceae bacterium | reverse complement strand
GGTTGCCGTTCTCTTAAGATGTTGAGAATCGTTGCTTCTGTTCCCTGGAACATTTTTTCCACGTTTGTCCCCGCATTTCTCGAGAAGCCCAGTCTTCTTCGCGTGACAAAAATCGAGAGGAACTGGTTTCGTTAGTATGTGTACAAAACTAACTTACTAATATCTTAGCACGAAATCGTGTTGGAAAAGAAAGCGCGGAAGGGGGTTAAACCAGCGGGAAACCGTTACGATCGTTGAATATCTTGCTTATTTTCGCTTTTTGAAATCTTTTCTTCTAATTTCGGATTTTTCAAGTATTCGTATCGCATCGGCCCCACGTTCTTTTTCCTCAGCCGCTCCCCTTTCAGGCTTCTGACGCGTTTTGATTCGCCGCAAGATATGGTAAAATTATCGCGCACGAAAAAAAGGATAGGGGGGACTACGATGAAAAAGCTTCTGTGTACGGTTCTAATTCTTTTAGCGGCGATATCGGCGCTTTTTGCGACGGTGTTGATCGAAGACTTCCGGAATGTGCGCTCTTTCGAGTACAAGGTCACGACGCCGGACGGGATCTTCTTTTACGGCGCCAGTGTCGTGAAGAAAGGCAACGCCTATGAATTAACGACTTACGGGAAACAAACCCTGGACGCTTCCGAAGAGATCACCCTGGAACAGATCTTTTCGACTTCCTACGGCAATTGGTTCATCATGTTTTTAAACCCGATTTTCAATGCCGCTCTCGAATCCGTGGATCTTCAAAACCCAATGGCAATGAGCTATTTCGGCATGCAACTGAAGTACGAAGGAACGGAAACAGTCGGACGATGGACCGGAAAAAAGTTCACTTTGTATACTTCCGGAGACCCCGTCATGACGTGGGTTATCAGCGATCAGATTAAAATGTCACTTAAGACCATCTATCACGAAGAAGAGTTGATGATGGAACTGGTCAGCTTCGAACAGTAATCGTGTGATCGGCTATATAGGGTTTTCCCCTCTCGGGGGATACCCGCCGATCATAAAAAAAGCGCCGCAATAGCGGCGCTTTTTCGTTAGTTGCGCGTTCTAGTTTTTAATAAATGAGTGATAGATAGGGATTGAAATCGTAAGTTTCTCCGGCTTCCATCGCAAAAATGGAGATGAAGGAGTAGTACCCTTCTTTCACCAACAGAATTTCATGATTCCCGGGGAGGACATTGTGTGTGAAGGTGCGCCCGGTCGAAATGGTCCCGAAAGATTTGCCGTCGATATAGAGAACGGCGCTCACATTCGGCGTGATGGTAATCTTTGCGGTGTTCGGCTGCAAGGTTACGTGGAGCGGCGTGTTCACGCCCGGATTAATGGTCATCGTTTGAATCCAATCCTGATAACCGTCTTTCTTGAGCATGATCTCATAGGTCCCCGGATCGATGGTCATCGTCAGCGTTCCGGAAACGCTGGTCCGATAACCGGTATCTCTGCCGTTAATATAGATCGCCGCGCCTTCCGGTTCGGACGTGATTTCCATGGACCCTCTGGAAGGTGCTAAGGTGACGTTGAGGGTCGTCAACTGATTGCCTGTGATCGTAAAGGGGATCGTCTGGGGTTCGTAGTTCCTCTTCGATACGGTGAGCGTATGGCTTCCGGCATCAAGCGACAAAGTGACGCGTCCTCCGTAGACTTGGTACTCCACGCCGTCCAGATTGATCAAAGAATCAGCAGGATTGACGGTCAGACTCAGCGTCCCTTTCAAAATGACGATTTCCGGCTGCAGCGTCAAGGTCAGGTTTTTCGTCTCGCCTGTGGCAAAGGGGATGATTTGTTCATAGGCTTGATATCCGCGCATCGTCAATCGCAGCACGTGGGATCCCGGAATAATATTTTGGATCGTGATGGGGGTCATCCCTTTGAGCGCGCCATCCATGTATACGCTGGCGCCGGAAGGCATCGAGTTCAAATTCAAAGCCGCTACGGTAGGCGTTTCTCTAACCAGATTCGCGTGGATCAGTTTAACCATTCCTTGTGAAACATAGAAGTTCTCTTCATAAGACTTGTATCCGGCCAGCATATAACGCACGAAATGCCACCCTTCCGTTAGTGTGGTTTTGTAGGGGGTCGTTTTCTGTATCCAGTTCCCATCCAGCATGATTTGGGCGCCCGACGGACTTGACGTGAAGTCTACGGTAGCCGGAACGGCGGGTTTCTGTCCGACGTAGAAGAAAGTGCTGAACGAATTCCACTCCGGTTGCGGTGTATCCGGCACAATAATGATTTTCTGAATTATCATCTGCAGTTCGGATTCGGCGTCTTTTGTGGCTTCTAAAAAGGGGTTCGAAGCAGAGAAGGTTTTCGACCATTGATTGTAGGTAGCGAATTGTTTAGTGTTTGCCACGACTTGCACATATTCTTTCCCGATCTCATTTCCGATTCTTAATTTGTACCCTTGAGGAATCGAAACGGGCTGGTTCGCTTTCACGAAGTTATCCTGCTGATAGAGATTGGGGAATAAAATCGTCGTCCTGCCATTGGCTTCCGTATCGTAAATAACGATGTAGGCGTCTTTGTTCGTCGTCACCGTCATCGTAATCAATTCACCGGGCAGATAGACGGAACCTTCGGGTTTATTCAAAGACAGTGTCACTTTCAAAGCCGCCGGTTGGTCCGGTACAATAATGATCTTTTGAGGCTGTAATTCTTTAGGGGCTCCGAAAGACAAAACAACCATCGCTAATAAAAAAATCGTCCATAAGGTTTTTTTCATACTCTTGCCTCCTTCGTTTTGTTCTCATCGATTAAGACGGAATTATTTCGAAATTATCACACCAGCCGGAATCTTTCGTTTGTGTTTAAGGATCGGCGGACGCTCCTCGTCGGATCACTTCGAAAAGATGTCAGCGCGGAGTCAACCAATCCTCTTTGCCTTCAACTATTTTTTGAAGACTCAACAGAAAGGAGTTCTGTAATCCCACGGTAAACCTTTTTTCAAGGGTTTTCGCCACTTTTCCGTCTTCTAAGATCTCTATTCGTATATGGTGCCAGGGGCCGGCGATCTTCGCCAGTTGCCGATCCTCTTCTTCTATCTCGATCGGTTTTTTCGCGCCGTTGACATACACATTCACCCATTCATAGGCTTCCACCCGTACCCCATCAATCGTCGCGCGTTTATTATCGATGAGGAGCTGATGCCCTTTGCCGATAACAAACAACACGGCGGATACCCCCACGAGGGCCAGAATCAGTATCAGTTGAACGATCAATCGTTTTCTTTTCATCATGCCCTCCCCTTAGGAATTCCCTCTGAGGTTCATTCTCGCGCGTTCTTTTTCCTTATGACGCCTCCAGGCGTACAGGACGAGCGAGATCGCGATGATACCGTAGGAGATGAAAAGCCGGAAGTATTCCCCGAGCATCGCGGAACCGATCAGGTTTTTTCCCGCCATCGGCGAGGTGACGAACATAAGATGGAAGAGCACGACGCCCAGGAAGATGTTCGGTATCGTGGCGTGCGAGACCGTAGCGCCTCCGATCAGAAGCGCCGCAATCGAGTACATACCGGTCTGGTCGTGGCTATTGTAGGTGTTCAGCGTACCAATATTCTGGAGGAAGATGATCTGACCGAACCCGGCCAAAACCGTTGAAATGATCATCGAGATAATCCGGGTTTTGTTTACCGGAATCCCGGCCGCTTCCGCGACTTCCATATCCTGGCCGACCGCCCGCATATCTTGACCGAGTTTCGTTTTACGGAACCATATGATAAAGAAGCAGAACGCGGAGATGAGAATAAACGTCGCCACCGGAATCTGAACTTTCCCAATATTTAGAGAAATCAGGTTGTCCAGCGACTGCCGAATGCCTTCCAGGTTGATCGCATTCCGAATCCCGTATCCCCTGGAGAGAACGAGCGCAGGGTTTCCGATTGGGATTGCCTTTCCCATCATGTACAGGACGATGAACTGATAGATCCCGTTAATAAAGAAACCCAAAATGTAAGAGGTGACCATTTCGCGGCCTTTGGCTCGGTTAAGGATATTTCCCGCGATCCAACCAAGGAAGATAGAGATGGGGATCGAAATGATCATCGCTAAAGCCATACCCGGTATACCGACGATATTCCAATCGGTGATGAAGATCAAACCGATCTGTCCCGCCATCGCGCCGAGAACCATCCCGAAATTTAACCCCATCCCGGCGATGATCGGTATCAGCAGGGCGAGAACCAGGAAAGAGTTACGGGCGAGCCGGATGACCATCTCCTGGACCAGGTATTCGGGAGAAAATCCGGAAAGCGGTATCGTGAAGATACTGAGACCGATGAACATAATCGGCACCGCGTAGGCGATCAAAAGGTTCTTAAAAGATCGTTTCCCTGTCGTTTTCATGATTTCACCACCGACTTTCTTGTTAAGGCGTATAGGATCATCCCGTTTGTCGCGATGATCCGTATGACTTCGGACATGTCCGTCTGTATCGCGCTGTTGATGACGGAAGGCGTCATGGTGACGATCCCCTGGAATAGGATTGTTCCGATGATGACGTTGAGGAGCGTGGCTTTGTGGACTGAAGCGCCTCCCAATAGAATCGAGGCGACCGCGGGGAAGGCCATATAGAAAGGCCCGTTATAGAGTTGCAGGAAGCCGAAGCTTTGTTGATAAACAAGAATGCCGATGCCGCCTAAAACGGTGGAAAGGATCACAGATTGCGTTCGGGAGCGATCGACGTTCACGCCGGAGGCCCTGGCGAACTCGGAATTCGATCCGACCGCGGTCATCGCGGTTCCCGTTTTGGTATGGAAGAACGCCCACATTAAGAAACACATGAACGCGAAGAAGATAAACATCCCTGTCGGGACCTTGATATGCGTTCCAAGCGGAAAAGAGAGGAAGTTATTCAGCGCATTCAACCAGTATCCCTCAACGCTGATGGTCGTCCTTAAACCCTCTCCGCTGAATCCCCAGACCATCGTGGGATTTCGATAGGGCAAGACTAACCAAAGAATATTCATAAAAGCGACCGAAGAAAACCCAACGTAGGTCGCGATCACCATCTCGTCCCCTTTAACTCGGTTTAGCAACTGCCCGTAAAAATAACCGAAGATGACAGAAAAAGGCAAAGAAAGCAAAATCGCGACGATAAACCCCCACAGCCCAACCACTCCGATCTCCAGACTCAGCGTCGCGCCCAGCAAACCGGCGATGATGCCGAGCGGGAGCCCGAAGTTCAATCCGCACCCCGATTGGACCATCGGAACCATCGCCAAAACCATCACCGCGTTCATGCCAAAACGGACCAACACGTCGTTAATCGACGTCGTTACGCTGACCCCCACGAAAGGAGCTGCGACAAACAACGAAAGAAGAAACAACCCGATAATAATCCTCGGTAATCCGGCTTGTTTCACGAATGATTGGATCCAGCTCACTTTGTTTTCACCTTCCCGTTTTGAATTTCCCGTTCTCTCCGATGGGTTTCGCTCGTCCCCAACATCAGCAAACCGAATTCCGTGGATGGGGCGGTCGCGGGAAGTATTCCCGCCACTTTTCCTTCGTCGACGATCATGATCCGATCACAGACGGATCGCAGTTCTTCCAGCTCGGAAGAGGTCATCACAACGGTCATCCCGAACTCCCGGTTGCTGCGTCGGATCGTATCCAGGACCAGTTTTTTCGCCCCGACATCAATTCCACGCGTCGGTTCGGAGACGAACAAGAGTTCGGGCTTCAATGCAAAGGCTTTCGCCAAACAAATCTTTTGCTGGTTTCCGCCCGACAACTCCTGCGCCAGTTGGTGACCTCCCTGACACTTTATATCGAAAGTTTTTATGTATTCGCTCGTTAATTGCTTGATCGCGGCGTCATCCCGCCATTTGATCAAGCCGCCCAGATACTTTTTCACGTACCATTCTTTCACTTGCATCGCGGTGAAAGAGATATTCCAGTCGAGGGTTTCTTCCAACAACAACCCGACCCCCCTTCTGTCTTCCGAAACAAAAGCCATGCCAAGGTTAAGCACTTTTCGCGGATTGTTCAACGGAACGTCCGTGTTGCGGAACTTAACCGTCCCACCAGCCGGGAAAAGCCCCATAATACCGTTCGGTATGCCGATTTTCCCTTGTCCGGCCAATCCGCCGATGCCCAAGACCTCTCCTTTGTAGACTTCGAAAGACACGTTTCGTACGGTTTCTCCGGGCATATCCACCCACAGGTTCTTCACTTCGAGCAAAACTTCGGCGTTTTTGTCTTCCAGTTTGTCTTCGAAGACAGAAGTATCCATCTTTCTGCCGACCATCCACTCGGCGATCTTGACCACGTCCGCTTCAGAGGCTTCGACTTCTTTCACGAGGATTCCGTCTCGCAGGACGATGATGCGATCCGCAACCTCTAAAATTTCCTGAAGCCGGTGAGAGATGAAGATGATGCCGATGCCTTTTTGCGCCAGTTTTCTCAAGGAAGAGAGCAGTATTTCCGCTTCCGTCTCCGTTAAGACCGCTGTCGGCTCATCCAATATGATCACTTTCGTGTTTTGTCTGTCGATTTCCCGGGCGATCTCGGTGAATTGCTTGTGCCCGATCGGCATCTCCGCGATCAACATTTTGGGCGAAATATCCACACCGAGCGTATTAAGCGCTTTACCGCCGCGTTCGATCATTTCGGGCATATTGAGGGTTGATAGCCTTTCCCCAAAAGCTTCCACCAGGAAATTGTAGTGCGTGATTTCTCGGTTCAACAGGATGTTTTCGGTCGCTGTAAATCCCGGAATCAGAGAAAATTCCTGGTGGACCATTCCAATGCCTTCTTCGAGCGCTTCGAACGGGGAATTGAACTTGACGGGCTTTTCCCCCACAAAGACCGAACCTTCGTAACCACCCGTTTGGGCGATCACCGACATCCCGAACAGTATTTTCATCAAGGTCGATTTACCGGCTCCGTTTTCCCCCACTAATCCGAGGATTTCGCCTTCGCGGAGTTCGAAATTGATATCGTTGAGCACCCGGTTCTCGAAAAAACTCTTGCCAACATGTTCGCAACGCAACAGCACGTTTTTTTCTGTTTTATCTTTAGATTTTTCGGTTCCCACTTTTTCACCTCGACTATTCCGTAGAAAGAATTAAAAATAAGGGAACTTTACGTTCCCTTATCTTTCATCAATGCTTTTCGTGTTACTTAATATCGAGATACTTCTCCGGAACCTCAACGCTTGCGGACCCGATGAAACCCTGGCCGAAGATGTAGGTGTCCTGGTAGATCAAGATGTGGTTTCGCGCTCTCACACCGGTGTTGGCGTCGGTGTAGAAGCTTCCGTTCCAAGACGCGCCGGGGGTGAATTTGTTGTAAGCGCTCATCAAATCCGGCAATTTGTTCAAGGAGGCTTCGCCCTTGACAACACGAATCGCGAGTTCTCCGAGACCGGCTGTGGTGGTGTAACCGTAGGAGAAAGCCCAGGTTCCGAACCGAGCGGCTCCGCCTTTCTTTACGATCTCGGCTTCAACGGCGCTCAGGATCTTCGGGAAATCTCCCGCGGCGGCGGAAAGGTCAATACCCAGCGCACCGGGGTAACCCATCAGCGGAGAAGGAAGATCGGCTTCGACGAACATTCCGCCGTACGCCAAAAGCTGCTTCAGCAAAGGTTCGGTATGCGCATCGTTCGTACAGAAGAATGCGGTTTGTTTTCCGTACTTTTCAATCCAAGCCGGTACTTTTTCGAGGATAAACTGTTGCGCGCCGGCGACACCGATATCGCTGGTGGGGTCGGGTGCGGTTTCGAATACGAACTTCAAGCCGAGATCATTACATGCGGCTTCCATAATCGTTCTTCTTCTGGAAAGCGTTTCGTAGCTCATGTGTCTGGGGAAGGAGATGTGGACGAAGGTTTTCGCGCCCATTTTTTTGGCGGACCAGATAATCAGGTACCCTCTCGCCACGAAGTCGGAGTTGATCGCGAGGTCAGCGGCAGATTCGATAACCAGCGGGTCTTCATGAGGTTCTCCCGCCAACAGGAGGATATCGGGTCTTTTTTGGCGTACTCTTCTGAAACCCTCTGTTGTCCCGGGAATCGCTTGGTTTACGATAATGGCTTTCATCAGCGGATCATCGGCGAGACCCACGATTTGGGAAATCGTCGTTTCCATTTCAGACATGAAGTTGTCCGGATAGGTGATGTGCTTGATCATACCGCCGTTTGTCACGTCGCCGTACTCCTGGATAAGCCTTTCGGCGCCTCTTAGGTCGTCTTCAGACTGGGATACGGTTCCGGTCACAATTCCGATGTGGAACGGTGCGGCTGAGAATGCCAGTACGGCCATGGCGCTAATCAAAAGAACCAGTAGCAGTTTCTTCACGTAAATCGCCCTCCTCAAAAGTTGTTTTGCCTGTTTGGCGGTAAGATTATAGCATAGACGTTACCGACAATCAAGTGCTTACCGTAACCTTTTCAGAATCTAGACGACAAAGAAAAAAAGCCTTTAGAAAAAAGGCTTTTTCGGGTATTTGCGGTTATCGGACAAAAAACCCTAACGAACCCCTTGAAGTCCCCCCACATTATCCTTTCACGGAGCCTGACATCAAGCCCCGAATGAAGTATTTTCCTAAGAAGATATAAACCAGCAACGTTGGAATCGCCGCGACGACCGCGCCCGCCATCTGGAGGTTCCATTGAACCATCTGGCTTCCCGCAAGGTTCACCAGCGCAACGGTAATCGGCTGCTTTTTCGGATCGCTGGTGATCGTTACCGCGAATAAAAATTCGTTCCAGATATTCGTAAATTGCCAGATGACAGCAACGACAAAACCCGGGATGGACAAGGGAAACAGAATCAGAAAATAGCTTTTGAACAAACCCGCGCCGTCTATCCCGGCCGCCTCCAACATTTCGTCAGGCACTTCCATGTAGTAGTTCCGGAAGATTAAAGTGGTAATGGGCAGACCGTAGATCACGTGCGTTATGATCAAACCCCATATTGTTCCGTATAGCTTGATCTCCTGGAGGAACTGTATCAAAGGAAACAAGACGCTTTGGTACGGGATAAACATGCCGAACAAGACGCACATGAACAAAAGATTGATCCCTCGAAAGCGAATTTTCGAAAAGATGTACCCGTTGATCGAACCGAGGATACAAGAGAAGATCGTCGCCGGAATCACCAGAAGGAAGCTGTTCAGCAAATTCGGGGATAACCGTTTGATCGAATCGGTGAAACCCTCCAGAGAAGGTTGCTTCGGCAGGAGCCACATGGAGCCCATCCCGATCTCAACCAAAGGTTTGAAGCTGGTCGCCAGGAGCATATAGATCGGAAGGAGGAAGAAAAAGGAAAAGATCAACAGAACGATGTAGATTCCAAGGTTTCCGTACTTTTTCCGCATATCAATCACTCTTCCGCAAAGTGGAAACAAGATAGGGGATGATGACGACGGCCACCATTAAAAGCATAATGACGGCGATCGCCGATCCTTCCGCATAACGGTTTGATCGGAAAGTCTTCTCGAACATATAGATAGAGGGCATATCCGTCACGTTTTTCGGGCCGCTGCCCGTCATCGAATAAACCAGATCGAAGATCTTCAGAGAGATGTGACCAAGGATGATCATAGCGCTCAAGGTGATCGGTTTCAAAAACGGCCATTTCACTTTCCAAAATATTTGCCAGCCAGAGGCGCCGTCCACTCGCGCCGCTTCGGTCATGCTTTCCGGAATCGCCCGTAATCCGGCGAGATACATCGCCATCGTATACCCGGACAACTGCCAGACCGCCGCGATGATCACCGGAACCAGGGCGAGGTTAAACGGGCCTATTGTGTCCGTTACCGTGAACCAGCCCCATTGCAGGCTCTTCAACCCAACTTGCCCTAACAGCACATTGACGCCGGCCGGGTCGTTCGGCAGGATACCCGGCGCGAAAAACCATCGCCAGACAGTCCCGGTTACGACGAGAGACAGAGCCATCGGAAAGAGGAAAATGCTTTGGAAAATGCGACCGCCTTTCAAATTCCGATCCAGAAGAGCGGCTAAGATCAATCCGATCAAAAGGCAGCCGAAAAGGAAGAAAACGGTAAAGAATAGAGTGTTCCACATATCGGTTTGGAAACGCCAATCCGCAAAAAGGCGTTCATAATTGCGCAAGCCTGAGAAGACAAATTCTCCTGAAAGAAGCTTTCGAAAGCTGTTCCAATCCGAAAGCGAAGCTCGGACAGTCGCTCCGATGAAACCGTAAACGAAGACACCAATCACTACCAGGGTGGGAGAGATAATTAAAAAACCCAGCCATTTCTTCTTCTTATGCATTCGTCCCCCTTCAATCCGCTCCGCCTTACCCGTGAGGAGAAAAGAGAGAGGTCTCTTTCGAGACCTCTCTTCCGACTTTCATTATTTTACGAGGTACCCTTCTTCCTCAGCGGCTTCCAATACTGATTTGACCGCTTGATTGACATTGACGTCGGAAACGAAACGATTCAAGATATCGTTCAGCATCGTGGCGAAGGATTCGGGAGCCGCCGATCCGTGCGCGATAGAAGGAGAAAGCGCTTTCACGCTGAAATCGGCCATCGCCCATTGCAGATAGACGTCATACTTCGATTTATCCGCGTCCACTCGGGCGGGAATCGATCCTTTCAGAGGATTGAACAGGTCCTGGCCTTCAACGCTCCCGACCAGTTTCAACCATCTTAGGGCGTTCTCTTTATTCGGGGCCCCTTTCGGGAGACCGAAGGTATCCGATACGATCATAAAGGCAACGTCCGTCTCCGGAACGGCAAACCATCCGAATTCTTTTCCCGGCGTCCAGCCCATTTCTTTGAAATACCCTTCCGCCCAGTCACCCATGACGTTGCAGAAGGCCTTTTTCTCAAAGATGAGGCGGGAGGCGTCTTGCCAATCGCCGGCCGCATGGTCTTTATTGAAGTACGGAACGATCTTTTTCATGATTTCGAAGGCTTCCGTCAAAGCCACATGATTGAAGGTTTGGTCCCCGGTCCAGAGCATATTGTATTTATAGGGGCCGAATTGGCTAAGCATGACGTTTTCGAATAAGTGGGTCGCCGTCCACTTTCCGGTATCTCCGAGCGAGATCGCGACGTACCCTGCTTTTTGGGCCTTTTCCAACAATCCGAAGAACTCTTTCCAGGTTTTCGGGGCGGTCGTCATTCCGATTTCTTTGGCAATGGCTGTATTATAGAACACGACATTTCCCCGGTGAACATTGACCGGGATCGAATAGACCTCGCCTTCATAAGAACAGATCTTCATAATATCTTCCGGGAATTTATCGTACATCCCCCACTCTTTGAGATAGTTCGTGATGGGTTCCATTTTCCCGGGAATCACATAGGTATCGGAAAGCTCCATACCGGCGTGTACCTGGAAGGAATCAGGGGGATTTCCGCCCAGCATTCGCGTCTTCAACACCGCTTTCGCGTTGGTCCCGGCTCCACCCGCTACCGTTGCGTTAATTACTTGCACACCCGGATAAAGTTGGTTGTAAAGCTTGATCAGCGCCAATAAACCTGCCTCTTCTCCGCCGCCTGTCCACCAGCTGAAGATTTCTACTTGGCTTCCGAACGCGACAAACGCGATGAGAATCGCGCACATTAGCACGGTAAATTTTTTCATTTTCTTAACCTCCCTTTTAGGATAATCCCTGAGATCGGGTTTTTTCGCAGAAGAAAGATGTTTTGAATGCCTTTAGAAAAGATTATATCATAAAACAGAAATGTTTCACGGAGTGAAAGGGAACGAAATCGCGCAAAATCACGCGAAAGAAGGGGAAATGAAGAAGATATCTTTGCTTGGAAAGACCAGACCGGCTTTTTTGTATCCTAGTAAGCCGCCGGCCGGTATCGTTACCGGTTATTCTTATCGTTTGAGGGTTCGCCTGTTGTTCGGCTTGTGAAAATAGAGCAGTGGAAATACAAAATGCGGTCTGCTCACCTGCCGCAGACCGCGTTTAACTGAGCCGACAGTTTACACTGTCACGTTTCGTTTATTTTCGACGAGGTTCACGACATCACGAACGGTTTCCACGTCGGACAGTTCGGAATTCTCAATCCGAATACCCAAAATTTCTTCGAGATCCATCATCAGATCGACCAATTCGAGTGAATCGGCGCCGATATCTTCCGTGAGCGATGATTGGGGGAGGATGGCCGAAGCGCTCACTCCCATTCTCTTGACGAGTATTCCTTTCACGATCTCATAGATTTCCTGTTCTTTCATAAACACCCTCCTTAAGGTTTTCTGTTATTTTCGTTTTGATACCGGTCCCGAGGTTCCATCCGTTCAATTTTTCAACCCAAGCTTCAAATAATTCGGATACGGACGCGATGGACCGGATTAGCCCGGCGGATTGTCCCGCCATAAACAGTCCTCTATCTTCGTCTCCATTCATAAAAGCTTTTCTTAAACTTCCCGTCATGAGCGATTCCGCTTCTCCAGGATCTGAAACTTCCAACTTGCAGATCCGTTTTGCAAAAGCGCTTTTCAATACGCGCGCCGGATGCCCCAAACCTTGACCCGTGAGAAGTGTATCTCTAATGCCGCAATTGACAATCCTTTGCTTGTAGCGCTCATGCGCTTCGCATTCTACCGTAGCAATCAGCCTCGTGCCGAGCTGAACACCTTCCGCTCCGAGGCAAAAAGCCGCTTTAATTCCCCGTTCATCGGCGATACCGCCTGCTGCAACGATCGGGACGGACAGGACATCTTTCAGGGCGGGGATCAGCGTAAAGGTCGTCACCCCTCCAATATGACCGCCGCACTCCATTCCTTCGCCGATAATGACGTCGATCCCCCTTTCTTCCAAGTATAAAGCCAGGGTTTCCGATGCAACGACGGCTGCGGTTTTTATCCCTCTCGTTTTCAAATCTGGAAGGTATTTTGCGGGATTCCCGGCTCCGAAGATCACCGAAGGGACGGATTTTTCCAAGCAGATCTCCACCTGTTGGTCTACGGATGGATTCAACAGCATCAGGTTCACGGCGAAGGGTTTTGTAGTCCGTTGACGCATGAGGTTAATACTTTCGGCCAACCCTTCTGGAGTGAGCGCTCCGGATCCGATCGTCCCTAAACCGCCCGCTTCGCAAACGGCGGCCGCCAATTTCACCGTTCCAACCCAAGCCATACCGCCTTCGATAAACGGATACTTTGTGCCAAACAATTCGCAAATCCGATTAGAATCAAATCGTCTCATCTTCCACTCCCGAACACTTTAGCGTTTTGAAAACCCTTATGATCTAAACTTGCCGCTCGACTTATTCCGCTTCTTTCCGATAAATAAGGGAAGCGTTGTGTCCCCCGAAGCCAAACGCATTCTTTAGAACGACGGAAAACGGGTGGCGTACGGTTTCTTTATGGATTCGCAGGTTTTCGCAACACGGATCAGGGTTTTCCAAATTCGGCATTCCGTGAATAAAGCCATGTTCCGCTTGGATAATCGCGGCGACCGTTTCGATGGCGCCTGCCGCCCCTAACGTATGGCCAACCAATCCCTTCGTCGATTGTATCGGGATCAGGGGTAAAGCGTCTCCGAAAACCTGTTTCAACGCCGAGATCTCTGATAAATCCCCAACAGGAGTTCCAGTCGCGTGACAGTTGATCAGTCCGACACGGTCCGGACTGATCCCGGCTTGGTCTAAGGCTCCGCGCATGGCCCTCTGAGCGCCTCGTCCCTCCGGATCCGTCTGACTGATATGGAAGGCGTCTTCGGTCATCCCGAATCCTTCAATATAACCGTATATCCGCGCGCCTCTCTTTCGGGCATGCGCTTCGCTTTCCAGAACCAATACACCCGCTCCCTCGCCCATCACAAACCCGTTTCGTTCACGGTGAAAAGGGCGGCTGGCTTTCGCGGGTTCTTCTCGTTCGGGAGAAAGCGCCGTCATGCTTCCGAAGGCTGCAACCGGCATCGGGTCAATAACCGCTTCGGTTCCACCGGTCAACGCGATTTCGGTCAAACCGTTCCGAATCAGAAGCGTCGTGATAATAATCGCGTGAAGAGCTGATGCGCACGCGCTCACCACTCCGAAGTTAGGACCGCGGCATCCCAAATCGAGAGCAATCGCTCCCGAAGCCATATCCGAGATCATCATCGGTATCAGATGCGGACGTACCGCCTTCGGTCCTCTCTTAAACAGATTACCGTATTCCCGGTGTAGCGTTTTGAACCCTCCGATCCCAGAAGAAACTGTGACCGCGGCATTGTCTCTCCAATCCCTCGAAGGTTCCAAACCGGCATCCGCAATCGCATTTCTTGCGGCGACGATACCTAACTGTAAAAATCGGTCGTACCGATTCGCTATCTTTATCTCAAAGTGGATCTCCGGGTCAAAATTCTTTATCTCCGCAGCCATCGCCGCGGGATAGTCCGAGCAATCAAACTGAGTGATCTTCCCGATACCGCACTTCATCTCTTCCAGCGAGCAGATGAACTCCTGGGTATGATGCGCGATCGCGTTGATGGTACCGATTCCTGTAACGGCAACTCTCTTCATGGTTCCCCCCCTGAAATGACTGTCAGTCATTATCGGTTAAAAAAAACTTACGCATACCGTGCGCTAACTGTGGATTTCTTCGATGTTTATTTCGCGTTCTAATACCTTTTCTGTTAAAGTGAAGTACGCTTCCAGCATCTCATCGGCGTTGTGGGGCGCGAATAATTTGAAAAACGGTTCCCTCAAAGCGGTCAGTTGAACGACGCCGCATGTTTGGCACCATAAGATGGCGGCTAAAAGCGCAGGACTGGTTTTTACTCCGATCGATCCATCCGCTTGACCCTCGGTCACTGCATTGACAAGCGCTTGGAACAATTCCCGGCTTTCCTGGTAGGTACGATGGATCTCGCCGTGTTCGTTCAACGCGTCGTACCGTTCCCCCTGATAGTTCACGATGAATTGGTAGTAGT
>JAAYCF010000082.1 GCA_012744415.1 Thermotogaceae bacterium | reverse complement strand
GGCGAAGCCGGTGTCGTCGCGATTTTTTTGCAGAAAATGTTGCGCGACCAACCGGTCACGATCAATGGCGATGGGGAATACATCCGGGATTACGTTTTTGTCCAAGACGTCGTTCGGGCGAATCTTCTTGCCATTGAAGAAGCGGACGGCCTCGCCTTGAACATTGGAACAGGAAAGGGGATATCAGTCAATCAACTCTTCGATCTCCTGCGTTTAAAAACTGGTTATCGGCAGGACGCTCATCACGGACCCATGCGACCCGGCGATCTGCGAAAAAGCATTCTCGACGCCGCGTTGGCGAAAAATGCGCTTCAATGGTCTCCGACGGTGGATCTGGCGGAAGGGGTTTCTGAAACCGTTCGATATTTCGAAAAGGCGTCTAAGGGGTGAGCAAATGGCTCAAAAGCCTCTTTGGGAACAGAGTGATGACGTCCCGTTAGCCCATCGGATTCGACCGCGGACGCTCGACGAGGTTTTGGGACAGGAACACCTCTTTTCCCAAGAAAGCGTGCTGAGGAAGGCGATCGAAAACGACCAGCTTTTTTCAGCCATCTTCTATGGCCCTCCCGGATGCGGTAAAACAACTGTGGGGGGCATTATCAAAGAAAAAACCCATCATCCTTTCGTTCATTTTTCAGCCGCAAGATCGACCATGTCCCAACTAAAACCGATCTTGGAAGAAGCTGCTAAACGCTTCGCCCTGTCCAAACAAAGTACGGTCATCTTCGTCGACGAAATCCACCGGTTCAATCGTTTGCAACAAGATGTCCTCCTGCCCTATATAGAAAGCGGGGAGATCGTCTTCGTCGGAGCGACGACGGAAAATCCCAGTTTCGAGATTAACCCCGCGCTGCTTTCCCGGTGTAAGATTTTTACCTTTCAAGAGCTTTCGAAGCAGGCAATCGCAAAGATATTTATAAAAGGAAAAGAGGCTTTGGATCCCGATCAAGAATTCACTGTAGAGGAAGAAGCCCTCAATGTGTTGGTGGATTGGTCTTCCGGGGACGCCCGAACGATCTTAAATTACGCGGAAGTGTTGTTCTACGGAATGCGTAAAGCGGGAATAACTGTTTTATCGCACGCGACAATCGAGCAATTTTTGCAAAAATCGACCGCAAAATACCGTAAGCATGGCGACGAGCATTTCGATCTGATATCGGCCTTCATCAAAAGCATGCGCGGAAGCGACCCAGACGCAGTCGTTTATTATTTGACCCGTATGCTGGAATCTGGTGAAGATCCGTTGTATGTGGCGCGCCGGATCGTTCGGTTCGCCAGTGAGGATATCGGGCTGGCTGATCCCCAAGCGATGGGGGTGGCCGTCAGTTGTTTTCAGGCGGTTCATTTTATCGGCCTCCCGGAGTGCACGACCTCTCTGGCCCAGGCCGCCGTCTATATGGCGATCGCGCCGAAAAGCAACCGGATCTACTTAGCCTACGACAGCGCAAAAAAAGAAGTGGCTCGCAATCCGGACTTGCCTGTTCCCTTCCGTTTACGGAACGCGGTCACTCCTTTTATGAAAGAGTCGGGGTACGGCAAGGACTATCATTATCCCCATGATTCCGAATCCGGTTTCGTTCTAGAACCCTATCTTCCTGAATCTCTTCAAGAACAGAGATTTTACGTGCCTTCCTTCATCGGAAAAGAGAAGAAAATACGAGAATACTTGGAAACGATATGGAAACGCGTGTATCCAAAATAGTGATGCCATGACAGTGGACCAGGATCCCGCAGAACTCTTCGAACATCCTCTGAAAGAGGTTGCAATACATTTTCCAGACGAACCGGGAGTCTACATTTTTTCTGAACAGAGCAAACCGTTATACATAGGTAAGGCGAAAAGCCTTAAAAAACGGATTCTCTCTTATTTTCGCCTGACGAACGGAGAGCCGCAAAAGGTCAGCGGCATCCTTCAGAAGGCGGACCACCTGAAGTACATTCTCGTGAACTCGGAAAAAGAAGCCCTTATGCTGGAAGCCAACCTCATTTATGAAAATAAACCGCCGTTCAACACGATGCTAAAAGACAACCGCTTCTATCCGTATGTTATGCTTACCCAAGAAAAATTTCCGAGGATAAAGGTAGTACGCGGCAAATCGGAAAAAGGAAGGTACTTCGGCCCTTTCAGCTCGGTGGGGATGGTGCGCCAGGTACTTGAGATTATCTACCGAACGTACGGTATCCGGCCTTGCGAGTACGATTTAAACAAAGTGCAGAAACCCTGCTTGGAGTATCAGTTGGGGCGATGCAGCGCGCCGTGCGCCCATATTTCTGAAGAGGAGTATGCAGATCAATTAAAAAAAGTCGAGAAGTTCCTGAAAGGAAATGTTCATTCTTTAAAATCGCTTATGAAAGAGAAGATGGCCTATTTTTCCGAGCATCTATTGTTTGAAAAAGCAAAAATCGTCCGCGATCTGCTAACCAAACTGGACGACCTGTTTATGCCGCAGTACATCACTCTCCCCAAGAACAAACAACAAGATTTTTTCGCAATTGACCTTTCCGAGGGAAAGACAGTCATCTTTCGCATGAAAGACGGGGCAGTCTTCGGTTACCTGACGCTCGATATTGATGGGGCGCTGGAGATAGAGGATGTTTTGGGGCAATTCTATTATGGGCGTCAATCCGAAATTCCCGACAGTATCATCCTAAATCTCCGGGACCTTTCTCAAGAGCGGATCAAAGAGCTTTTCGACGTAGGGTATGTCGGCTCTCCAAGAACTGTCGGTGAAGAGAAAATATTGGAAATCGCCGGCAACAATCTGATCAAAGAAGTGGAGAAAAAACGGTTGTCCGCCGAATCGCTTAAACTATTGCAGGTGCAGTTAGGATTGAAAAAATACCCCGCCTCTATCGAAGGCATTGATATCGCGCATACGCAAGGGTTGTACACGGTGGCCTCTGTCGTCTCATTTTCGAACGGATTCCCTGACAAGAGCCGTTACCGCAAGTATCGGATCAGCCAACTGTCCGAACCGGATGATTTTGAGGCGATGCGCATCGTCACCAGACGGAGATACGCGAAACACCCGCTACCGGATCTCTTGTTGATAGATGGGGGAATCGGCCAAGTGCATGCCGTGAAGGAAGTATTGGAGAAAGAGCTCCAAATCACGGACTACCAAATGGTCGGGTTAGCGAAGGAAGAAGAAACCATCATCTTCCCGGATGAGCGAAAAGAACTCAAGTTGCCTGAAAACAGCCCTTCTTTGCGGGTTTTGATTTTCGTGCGGGATGAATCCCACCGGTTTGCCAACGCCTTTCACGCCCAACTACGAGACGATCGGATGGAAAAAACGGTTCTCGAGGACATCCCGGGCGTCGGGAAGATCCGTAAGATCAAACTTCTAAAACGGTTTCGGAGCTTGAAAAACATATCTAAAGCCGAGGTTTCCGAAATTGCGGAAATCGTGAGGGATAAAGAACTGGCTTACCGTATCAAAGAACACCTTCAACGTAACTTTCGGTGAAAATATGGTACACTATCGGTAAGATACGGAAAGAATGAAAGTTTATTCAATGAAGACTAAGGCCTCATCGGATTGAGGTTACAGAGGTGATTTTATATGGCTGATTATAAGCGGCTCTACCGGTCTAAAACCGATCGTAAGTTGGCAGGGGTATGCGGAGGAATCGGCAAGTATTTTAACGTAGATCCGGTTCCTGTTCGTGTGGTTTGGGCGATCACATGTTTTATCGGTTTGGGAATACTCATGTATCTTGTGGCTTGGGTCATCATTCCCGAAGAACCCGAAAACGATTATTCGAGCGGAGGCGTAAAATGAAAAAGACATTCGGTTTATTGATGGTACTTTTGCTCCCGTGGCTTTTCGCCGGATGTAATCTGATAACGGTCAAAGAAGAATTTTCGAGAGAAATCGAATTAGGATCCATTCGAAACGTGTTTGTCCAAACCAAGAATGGCTCGATAGAATTTTTAGGCACTGAGGGTTCTACGATCGGCATACGCGGTGAAAAACGCGTTCAAGGGCTCGGCAATCTCGACGAAGAGATTAAGAAGATCATCATCAGCTATGACTTGCAGGGCGATCGTCTCATCGTGAAAGCGGAATCCCCTTCCGATGGGAATTTTTTCACGAAGGCTTCGTATGGAGCCAACTTTGTCGTCCATCTGCCCCCCAACATCATGGCGGCAATATCGGGAAAAACGTCAAACGGTTCGCTGAAGGCGCATGACCTGGAAGCGTCGCTTCAGTTGAACACTTCCAATGGCGGAATCGATCTTCGTAATACGAAAGGCCTGATACAAGCCGATACTTCCAATGGCGGGATAGACCTTTATCGCGTGGAACTGTTGGCCGGAATCAACGCCTTATCAACTTCCAACGGCAGAATAGAAGGGGATATCCTTCTTCCACAAACAGGAAGCTGTCGGCTGCATACTTCGAACGGTCGGATCAACGTCCGTGTCCCCACTGGCTCCGCCTTCGCTTTCAAAGCCGGCACCAGCAATGGTAGCATCGATTTTTCAGGACTATCCGTCCTATTGACCCAGTCGGACAAAACCCGTAAATCCGGTACAGTAAACAACGGCAGTTTTTACTTGGATTTAGAAACCTCTAACGGTAATATCCGGATGGAGGGTTTTTAAACCTGCTTCTGTCGAGTCCCGCGAACCTCGTCGGCCTCTCTTTAAATGGAGCCCGGTTTTTACTCGAATAATCCCGTTTGCGTGTAAACCTTATCGAGCGCTGCCATGACGGCTGAGAGCGCGTAAGGTTTTATCCTTTCTAAATTCGCTTCTCCCATTTGG
>JAAYCF010000002.1 GCA_012744415.1 Thermotogaceae bacterium | reverse complement strand
GGAAGGTTGCTCCCTATGGATCATCCGGTTGGATGATCTTTCCCATCATCATCTCGTCCACGTAGGAACCATCAACGAAATAGACCTCTTCCTTTTTTCCTTCAATCCGATATCCGAGAGAAGTGTATAAGCGAAGGGCGCGCTCGTTATGCGCCATCAGTCCCAATTCGAGTCGATGGGCTCTGATCTCTTTCGCCCAGGTTTCCATTTCTCGGAAAAGCGCCTTTCCGATACCTTGACCCGTGTAGGCTTCCAGGATTCCGATCACGATGACGATCGTTCCTCGGTTTCGATTCGCCATGCCCCCTATGGCACTGAGAAAGCCGATCAATCGCTCTTGTTCGGTCGCAAGGAAGACCATGGCGTTTGACCGGGATAAAATCTCGTTTAGCGATTGCCGCATCTGTTCAGGAGTGGTTTTTCTCTCTCCGGGTCCCAGCAGCAAGGTCTTGCTCTCGCTATCCAAAGCGCGGCGTAACGCCAAATAGGGTGTCGCGTCCGCTTCAACGATCTTCCTGATTTGCATGTTTCGACCTCCTCATACTGCTTTGATCAGGATTATAGCAAAAATTGACTGTTTACTGTATAATCATTTTAAGCCTCGCGCCACTTCTGAAAGGAGAGATCACTCCGTGCTGCACGTAAAAGGGATTTCGAAAAGCTATACTTCGCAAATTGTCCTGAAAGGCATTTCTTTTGATCTGGAAGAATCGCGCCTTTTGGCCATCACAGGGAGTAACGGAAGCGGCAAGTCCACGTTACTGAAAGGGATCGTAGGAGAAATCGATTTTGACGAAGGAACGGTCACGATCGACAAAGATACGGTTATGGCCTATCTCCCGCAGCAAATCGCCGATAACGATCTGAAGGCGAAAGAGTACGTGTTTTCCGCGCATCCCGTATTAGCCGAAGCGTTCGAGCAGATTAAGTCTACCGAAGACCCCTTCGTCTATGGGGAAGCGTTGGATCGTTTCCATTCTCTCGGCGGATACGATATGGAAAGAGAGATCGACAAGAACCTCGCTTATTTTGGGTTCTGCGAATCGGACGGTGAGAAAGTGTTTTCTGCTTTTTCGGAAGGCGAAAAACGCCTGCTGGGGATTATTCGGCTGATGATCACGGGCGCGCGGCTCTTCTTGCTGGACGAACCGACCAACCATCTGGATATTGCCCATTGTGTGATGCTGGAAGAGTACATACTCCAAAAAAAAGAACAGCGATACGCATTCCTTCTGGTCAGCCACGACCGGGCGTTCATCGATCGTGTGGCGGATCGAACCCTCTATCTTGAACGCGGCTCATCCATCAGCGTCGAAGGAGGGTATTCCGCTCTCCTGTCTCATAAAGAACAAACTTTCTCGGTACGGGAGCGGCACGCGGAAGAATTGCAGCGAAAGATTCGGCAACTCGAACGAGAGATCATACAAAAAAAGCAATGGGCGCAGAAAGTGGAACGAACAAAGCGACATAACCCGCACGCCGATAAAGGCTATATCGGCCATCAGTCCGCCCGATTAGCCAAACGAGCGACGGCAGTCAGCGGGCGTTTGAATGCGCTGGTCGAATCGATGAAAGAAGAGAAGCCTTTTATCGAGAAGCCATTGAATCTTTCATTTTTAGATTATCCGGTCTCTTCAAGGGTGGTTATTCGCGCGGAACAGATAGAGAAGCAGTTTGAAGGCCGGGTCGTTTTGTCCGGCATCGCGATCGATTGCACGACGAAAGACCGTATCGGAATCATCGGTGAAAACGGAAGCGGAAAAACCACGTTGATGCGGATTCTGGTGAATGATTTGCCTCCGGACGCGGGGGTTTGCTACCGGAACGACGGTGTGCGATGGTTATACCTCCCGCAGGATATCCGGCGATTCTTTACCCACGAAATTTTGCTGGAAAACATGACGCGTTACGATCAGAGCGAAGTCTTCGTTCGCCAAGCGCTGGGAGCGGCGCGGATACGAAACGAACGCGCCTTTTCAAAGGTGGACGAGCTCAGTCGGGGAGAATTAATGCGGTGCGCTTTGGTCGCGGCGATTCTTGCCAAGACGGAGTTTCTATTTATGGATGAGCCGACCAATCATTTGGATATCGAATCCTTGGAGGTTTTACACGCCCTGCTCGACCAGTATAGCGGCGGACTTCTCTTCATTAGCCACGATCGATATTTTATCGCGCAACAAGCCAAAACCCTTTATTGGTTAACTCGCCAGCGGCTGGTTCTCATGGGGACGCAAGCCGGCGACCCGGCCTCAGAGGTTTCAGGAAGGCCTAATGAGCCGTGATGTCCTTGAAATGGCGGATTTGCATGTCTGGCAACGTCACCGATAAAACATCCACCCTAACGTGACGATAGTCCTTGTCGGGAAGCTGGTGAAGGTAGTGTTGAACCGTCAGAAGGATTTTTTTCAATTTAAAGGGCGTTACCCTCGTGAAAGGAGGCGGAAAATCCTTCCCGCCTTTGACCTCAAAGAATACGATATCTTCGCCGTCCTTCGCGATGATGTCGATCTCTCCTAATCGGGTCCTGTAATTTCGCTCGAGGATCCTGTAACCCTCTTTTTGCAAGTACTTCGCGCAGATGTTTTCGTAGTGCGCGCCGGAGTACGGTGCTCTTAGGTCTGAGCCCTCCGCTCTTAGGTCTGAACCCTCCGCTTGTGTTTCGTTTGCAGAACGCTTCCGTGTTCGCGAATCTTCAGGAGGGCTCATCGGATCTTGGGAACCGCTATAAATCCGTTTTGTAAGTCGTAAGCATTCTCAAGGATATCGCCGGGTAAAGAGCCTGTTTCGATCACGTCTTCGCGTGTTTGGTTCTCAAGATCAATCGGCCGTACCATCGGTTCGATATCCGTGACGTCCACTTCATCCAAACGCTCCATATAATCCAGTATCCGCTCGATATCCCTCTTAATGCGGATCCTCTCTTCCGGACTCACCGACAGCCGCGATAAGGTCTCAAGCCGGTGAAACTGGATATCATCGATCTTCATGCTTGAGAGCCTCTAAAACGCCCGTAAGCTTTTTCGGATCGTCGTGAATCACCGATTCCTTATTGACGGCATAGACTTTTTCATAGACTTCCTGTCGGTAAATCGGCATATTCTTAGGGGCTGTGATGCCCACTTTAACGTTTTTTTCATCGATATCGACGATCTTGAGGATGATGTTCCCGATGGTGGTTTCAATGTAGATCTCTTCGTCTTTTTTCCTGCTTAGGACGAGCATATTTCACCCTCATTCGTCGCGACGGGTTTATTTGCCTCTTCCCGAATCATGTGCCGCAAGCTATAGTCGCTTCGGTCTAAAACCAACTGCATCGCTTTGCGATTTTCGGTATTCACGATGATCGGCGCTAAAAGGTTGATCGTCATCTCCTGGGGATTGTTCTGGGGAATCCGAACCATATTTGTCACCAGTATTTTTTCCCGGTTTTTTATGTCCAAACGATCGACCACGTCCTGAGAGATATCGAAGGCGTAATCCTTTTTCACCAGCCACGGGTCAAGAACCGGGAAAGCGATTTCCATGCTCTCCAGAGAGATGAGCCATTGTACGGGTTGGGTTTCCGGTAACATAATCAACGCATACCGATGCCAAGGCTCAAAACCGGGGATCCCGGCTTCGAAGGTCAGTACCTCGGCCTCATCGACCTCTATCTTGCCTAATCGCGTGCTAAAGATCATAATCGGGAACCTAATTCGAAAACTTTTCGGGATGCGTCAGCATGTCCGCGGATTGATAGATTAACCATGTCGCGGCATCCGCGTACTGCTCGATGTCAAAGTACTGCTGCTCCGTCAACCCCGGTTCGCTGGTCGCGACGACCAGAACCCCGATCGAAGTGTCTCCGTTTTTCAACGGATAGGCCAGGTACCCGTTCACATTCGCCACTTTCTGGTATTCTCTCGCGTAGATAGGATCAACGATTTTCTCTACAACCTTTCGAATATCTCCTGTGAAATAGCCCGTGCCGTTGTTAAAAGCCATCGCCACGATGCTTTCGTTGGCTAACAGAGAAAACCCATATTGCATCAGGTTTTCCGGAATCCCTGTATAGTCGTTGGGAGAGAAACGGCGTTCGGAAAAGACGATCGGGATAATGGAAGAACCGTTAACACCGTACCGCGAATAGATGCCGACGTAGTTGAAATGATAGTTGTGCAAAAGGGAATAGACCAAATGCTGCAAATTCTGCCAGAGCTCAGCCCGATAGTAGCCTTCCGGATGTTCCGGAGAGGTCCACAGGTAATTCGTGTCCGGGTCATAGGTTGGGATATCCTTTTTGATCGTTTCAAGCAACAAAGCGATCTCCAGAGAGGGATTCCTTTTGTAAACCTCTCCTTCTACCTTCACTTCCACTAACCAGTTGGCGAATACGCCGGTGACCAAAAGGCACAACAATAGAAATACCCATTTTTTCATCTTCTATCCCTCCACATTTTTCCGCTTAATTATATCATAGGATCCGGCGGCTTTTTCGGAAACTGACGCTTCTGTTCGTCTCGACCGGAATCATCTCCTGATCTTCTTCCCCATCTCTTCGCTGTTCTTTCTTTCTTGTTTTAAAAACTTCTTCCCCCTGGTTATACCGGTTGAACGCCTGGAAGAGGTTGTCCATCACTTTCGCGTACAGAGTGTCTTTCGGATAATTGCCGGCGCGCGTGCGCTTGCCGACCTTGACCTTCATCACGATCTCCAACACCTCTTCGAGCGTATCCACGCACCAAATGTGGAACCTCTGATTCTCTATCGCTTTCAACAGTTCGTCTTCCAGCACCAGCGAATCCAAATTGGCTTTCGGCAGTATGACGCCTTGATACCCGGTTAGCCCTTTCATTTTGCAGATGCGGTAAAACCCCTCTACTTTTTCATTGATGCCCCCCACCGCCTGGGCTTCACCCAACTGGCTCATAGAACCGGTGATCGCGATTCCCTGCATAACCGGGACCTTCGCCAGAACGGATAAAAGCGCCACGGTTTCGGCCATCGTCGCGCTGTCGCCCTCTATCGAACCGTAGGTTTGTTCAAAAGCCAGGGTTCCTTTCACCGAAAGCGGGAACTTTTGGGAGAAGGTCGATTCAATATAGCTTTCCAGTGTCAAAATAGCCTTCTTAAAGATCTTGCCGCTCATATCGATCTCGCGATGGATATC
>JAAYCF010000081.1 GCA_012744415.1 Thermotogaceae bacterium | reverse complement strand
GACAGCATTCCCGACCGGAACTGCGATGGAGCCTCAACCGATGCCGGAGCTGTGGAACTTGTCACACCGTGTGTCCGGAAAACGCGGTCTCTTTCGTTACCGAGAATGGCGAAAAAACGCCGATATTCGACCGTTCGAAGTGTGATCGATGCGAAGAGAAGCCGTGTATCGACAAATGCCCGAATGAGGCCCTTCGGGCAACGGGAAGGCTGGTGACGGTCGAAGAAGCCTATACCGAAACGAAAAAAGACATCCGTTTCTTTTGGAACACGAATGGAGGGATCACCTTTAGCGGTGGAGAACCGCTTGGGAACTCGCGGTGGGTGTTGGCGCTGATAACGGCGTATGAACCCCTCTCCGTTGGCGCTGTCATCGAAACCTGCGGATACTGGGAACCGGACGAGGCGGTCCGGGAGATCGCGGAGAAAAGCCAATGTATCTACTATGATATTAAATGCATGGACGATGAGACGCATGGTATCGTAACCGGCACATCGAATCACCGGATCCTGGAAAACCTCAAGTGGCTTTCCGAGATTGCGGCGGAAAAGATCGTGGTTTCACTGCCCATTATTCCCGGTGTCTCCGATTCCGTTGAAAACGCGACAAAGACGGCGGACTTTATCGAAAAACAGAGGATTCGCCGCCTCCGTATCCTTCCGTATCATCGATTGGGTGTATCGAAGTACGAAGAGCTCGGAAGGGCCTATCCCCATCGCCATCACGACATCCTCATCCCGGAAGATCGACTCGACAGCATCAGGCGGGTTTACCGGGAGCATCGCCTCCTCCTCGAGGAGTAATGGTTATTTTACAAAACCGGAAGAGAGCGACATTCGGAAAACCGTCAAACCGAAAGTTCTCCTAAAGAACTAACTCGGAAGAATTCGTGAACAAAAATAGAGGAATAGTCTTTTCCGCGACCAAGTAATTTTTATAGCTGATGAGTTTGGAAAAAACCAGACGACGCATATCTACCCAATCGTTCGGAGCGCATTTAAGAGCGTGGGACTCTTCTCCAACGACCATTACTTCTTTGGCAGTTTCTGTCTTAACCAGATAAAAAACCTTGCGGTCGTACTTCATAATCTGAGTCACTTTTCCGGAGATATCGAATACACTAAGAGCGTAAAGTTCGGGGGATGAAGAGATGCAGTCATACTCAAAATCGGTAAGGCCGTAACAAATGAGCGAAGTAAGCCACAAAAACAGTGCGATAAGCGTAAATTTCAAAGCTTGTCCTCTCCTTTTGACTGATACCTGTTCTTCCGTTTCTCTTTGGCAAAGGTCGCAGACGTTCAGTTTCCCTCGCATTTAGGTCAGTGGCGCTCTTGGCGAACACAGCCTCTTACAAGATGCATAGCGCATGGCCACCCTTTTTCGAGCCAATCGGTACTTTTGGCGAGAAATATAACTCAGTGCACAACGGAGGGTTCAACTACTACTTTTCCAAACACGGAAAATCGCGAACCCAAGATCGATAACGCTCGAATCATACGCAATTTCATGTATCATGAAAGAGAAGTGATCGATAGGATTATAATCCATTATCATACAAAACGGATATTTCTTAAATACCAGCAAAATAAGTTATTACTATCGTAAACATTCGATCATTTATACACAAGAGCGTTTGCCTAAATGCCTCACGCAATATCTCGCGACTTTGATCGATCCTCCAAACTTGACACACCCCATTCCCCGCTATCTTTAAACCTTATGGTATAATCTTTTCGAGTATGATGATCTACACTTCCAAGGAGGGCGCTAATGAAGAAGCTTCCGGTGGGGTTGCAAGATTTTCGGTATCTGAGGGAGAACGATTTTGTCTATGTGGATAAAACTTCTTTCCTCTATCAGATGATCGATTCGGGGAAGTTCTTCTTTCTCTCACGGCCTCGGCGATTCGGGAAATCGTTGACGGTGTCGACGCTGAAGTATCTCTTCCAGGGAGAGAAGGCGCTTTTCCAGGATACGTGGATCTATGGCCAATGGGATTGGGATACCCGATACCCCGTCGTGCATATCAGCATGACCGAGGTGGATACCCATAGTCCGGATTCTGTGATACGGGGGTTGCTCTTTCAGATTCAACGGATCGCCGATTCCTTTGGGATCTCTTTGAAGCAGGATCATTATAAGTATGCCTTCAGCGAGCTGTTAGAAAAGCTCGCCAGGAAAGAGCGAATCGTCTTGCTGATCGACGAGTATGACAAGCCTATTCTGGATCATCTGCACGAGCCGGCTCAGGCTGACGCGATACGCGGGGTGCTCCGAAGCTTCTATTCCACGGTCAAGGACGCCGATCCGTTTCTGCATTTTGTCTTTATCACAGGGATCACAAAGTTTACCAAGGCAGGAGTCTTTTCTACCTTGAACAACCTCAACGATATCACCTTCAAGGAGTCCTATGCCACGATGCTGGGGTACACCCAACAGGAACTGGAAGAGGTCTTCTCCGAGCATATCGATGCCGCTACTCAGAAGTTGGGTCAAGATCGGCAGGTCTTTCTGGAAGATTTGCGCCGGTATTACAATGGATTTTCTTTCGATGGGCAGCGGTTTGTGTACAATCCCTTTTCGGTGTTGGGATTCTTCGGCGATTATCGTTACCGCAACTATTGGTTTGAATCGGGTTCCCCCTACTTTCTGGGCCAGTACATCCGCGCCCATCAGATCGAGTTTGACAAACTCACCGACCATCCCGTGACCGAGAGTATCTTCAGTAGCTATGAGATCGAGAAGTCTCCTCCCGAGAGTTTCCTGGTCCAGTCAGGCTATCTGACCTTCAAAGGTTATGACAGGGAATTGGGGTATTCTTTGGACTTTCCCAACCAGGAGGTGAAGGATGCCTTCAGTCAGTTGGTCTTGCTGCATTCGTACGAGCTGGACAACCATCAGGCCGGCGCGATCCGCGCCGCGATCATCGAAGGATTGCGCGGTCGCGACTTTCCCAAAATCTTTGCGCAGATGCAACAAGTTTTTTCCGCCATTCCGTATCCTTTATACCTGAACCGGGTAGAGAAGAAAGACCTGACGGGCGGGATTGAGCGGTTGGAGCGGTATTACCACGTGGTGTTGCTGACACTTCTGTGGGGGTGTGGGATCGATGCGGTGGCTGAAGAGCCTTCCAACCTGGGAAGAAGCGATCTGGCGATTCGATACGGGCAGGACGTATGGATTCTGGAGCTGAAGAAGGCGCCGAATCCTCAGG
>JAAYCF010000080.1 GCA_012744415.1 Thermotogaceae bacterium | reverse complement strand
GACAGAGGATGCGGGTGGGCGAAATCCTCGAGAAGCAGAAAGACATCTATCGCTGTCTCAATGTTGACCCGCCTTCCTCGTTATGAGTCGACGGGAATCCAGGATGAAACGCCAAACGAAACTCGCCGACCTAAAAGCTAACACGATAAAATGAAGAATGGTAATCAGGGTTCCTCGGACACGGGTAAGAGACGCTGAAATGGGTCTCCGCGTTTTATGATGCGCTTTTTGGATCGGGCAACTTCAGTTGGGCATGGGTTTAATTCGATGATGACCTAATTGATCATTACGATCGTTCCAATCGGCAAAAGGCGCTGCAATTGCTCAATATCTTCGTTGAACATCCGGATACATCCGTGAGAGACACGCTTGCCGATCTCCCACGGCCGGTTGGTGCCATGGATTCCGTACTGCGGGTTGCTGAGCTCTAGCCACCATGTGCCTAATCCGTTGATCGGGGCGAGAGGATGGATGTACTCCCCTTCCCAATAGAGCGCGGGATTCGGGATCTTTCGGGTGATGAAGTAGGTCCCCGGTTTTGTGCTTTGTCCCCTCCCAACAGCGACTGGATAGGTACGAAGAGGGGTTCCCTCCCAGAAAACCGTGAGGTGGCAGTCGGAAAGGCTGATTGACAAAACGATAGGGGACTTCGGCGCTTTTACCGTTCCGAGACGTAGAACCTGCCCGGGAAAGATGTGCGTGTCGGTTTGATTAAGAATTTCTAAAAATGCCACAGAGCTCTGATAAAGCTGGGCGATACGGTAGAGGTATTCTCCCGCCTGAACGATGTGTTGACCGGAGATTTCGGTTTCAAGAGATAGCGACGCCGTCTCAGCAGAGAAGAGAACGTTGCCGAAACTGAGCAAAGGATAGGCGAAAGCTCCGTCGTCGAGTTGAAAAAACAATGAAAAATCAGAAAAATCAGGCGCAGTCAGGGTAACCGGGCATTGGGCGCAAAGTTCTTCCCCGAAAACGAAAACCGGGATCTCTTGGTCGATTCCAGGCCCTTTCAGATAGAGGCTCTCCAGAAGCTCCTCTTCTTCCAATCTCGCGACCACGTGAAGAAGAAACGTCCCTTCGGACGTTTCTTCTGGAAGCGCAGATGAAAAAACCGTGATACTTTTCGCCTCTATACCGGTTGCAAAACATAAAGCAACCGAAAGAAGGACGAGCAGCGCGCGTTTTCTCTTCAACCTTATTTGACGATCGGTTTTAAAAGTTTCATCATGTCTTCGTTCCGAATCTTCACCTTTTCACCGTAAACTTCTTCCATAGAGTATTCCATCAGTTTCGACAGTTCCGAGTGTTCCCCGCGAAGCGTGCGCTCTTCTTTCAAGCGCTCCGCCCTTTTCCCCACCAAAACGGGAATGGCGTACTTGTAAGGCACTTTTTTGAGCATGTCATCGTAGTTATACTGCAATTTGTACACGATTTACTCCTCGCTTTCTATGATAAAATCATCCATTTCTTCTTCAAAAGACCGAATTTCCTCTTCCCGCGAAGTCACGAGGCACCGATAGGCCTCGATGATGGCTTCCAACTCCCTGGCGGCCAAATCGATCGAGCGGTTCACGATAAGATACTGAAAATCGCGAATATGCGACATCTCCCATTTCGAATCATCCAAACGTTTGCGGACCTCTTCCTTCTTCTCGGTGGCGCGCTTACGCAACCGCGTCGCCAACTCCCGCAGGCTCGGAGGCGCCAAAAAGATCAGAACCGCCTCGGGCATCGCTTTCCTGACGTTCAACGCCCCTTGAACGTCAATATCCAACAAAACATCCTGTCCTTTCTCGAGACGAGGACAGACAAAGCTTCGGGAAGTGCCGTAATAGTTGCCGTGGACTTCCGCGTACTCCAAAAAGTCCCCTTGAGCGATCAACTGATCGAATTGTCCCCGATCGATAAAATTGTATTGGATTCCGTTAGTCTCTGTAAGCCTGGGTTTTCGGGTTGTGTAAGAAACCGAAAAAACCAGATTCTCGCCTTCCCACTGCAAAACCTTTTCCATGACTGTCGTCTTCCCCGCTCCTGAAGGGCCGGATACGACGTATAGGAGCCCTTTGCGCATGCCGTTCAAACGACCCGGATATTCTGCAGCACTTTTTCGAGCTCTTCGAAACTCTGCCTGAACCGTAAAGCGATGGTTTCGGGTTGAATCGCGCTTAAAATGACGTGGTTACTATCGGTGATCACAATGGCCCGCGTTTTTCTTCCGTAGGTGGCATCGATCAACTTTCCATCATCTTTGGCCTGCTCTTTCAGCCGCTTCATCGGAGCAGATTCAGGGTTGACGATCGCGATCACGCGGTCACCAACGATGATATTGCCAAACCCGATGTTTATGATTCCGTACATTCAGGCACCTCCAGGAGTCTCGAACAACAGCATACCCGTACCGAAAATTACGTTTCTTATTATAACATAATGACCGTGATTTCCCCGTCAGTTAAAAAATACGAAGGGATCCGTAAAAACGAACCGCTTGGATCACCCGAACACGCCCTTTCAGCGGCCCTTAAAAGACAATCAAAAAAACCGCCCCGATCGCCATTTTTCTGAAAGGCGACTTGCCGTCGTTGACCTGTCTTCCGAATTAGCCTATAATTACGTCGTTACCGGGAAGTTATTCTAAGAAAGGAGTGATAACATGAGAAAAGTGGCGATATTTCTGCTCCTTGTCTGTGTATTAGCGGTGGGAGGCTTCGCGCATCCGGTCGACTGGATACCTCGCGATACGGGATTCGCGCTCTATATCGGAAACGGGTCGACCTTGAACCCGGGTTTGTCAGCGTGGATTATGGATCGGCTACCAATCGATGAGCGCTTTGTTGAAAAAGAAAACGGATATCTGTTGATTCTGGGGAGCCTCAAATTACAGGAAAGCTTGCTAGATCTTTTAGAAATGGACTTTGACGGAGACCTTGAAGAAATGATACTCGCGATATCTCAACAACCCGTCGCGATCATTACGAACCTTGTACCGGCCGGAAGTCTCTCTCAAACCTTATACGAAGCGCTCGAATACGTTCTTTCAGATTATGAAACCGAAAGCGGCAACATCTTTTCGATCGAACCGTTTCAAGGGGTTCGGTTCCCGATTCGATCAATTTCTGATTACCCGCCGGTGATGGCCGATATCTTTCTTTTGGAGATCGAGGATCAAACGGTTTTTTGTACGGACGAAGACCTTTTGATAGAGGTGGTCAACGCTTACGAAAACCCGCAAGACCGCTTAAACGCGGTTTCGGATTTTTCTGCCGCTTCTTTGGCGGCGGTGGGTTCGGATCAAATCGTCTATTACTGCCCCTGTTTTCCGCTATCCGTATTGGCTATACGCGCTTTAGGCTTTCAGTGGGGCTATCCCGGCGCGCTTAGCGTAACCGTCAACCTCACAGGAGACTTCGTCGTACAAGGCTCTTTGGAAATGGTCTACCAAACCGACCGGACGAAAGCGAGATATCTGGCCGAGAACCTCGCGCTCCAATCGTTTATAACCGCGCCGTACTTTGAAGGTTATTCGGTTTTTTCGCGTTCTCGTCCACGTCTTTTCAGCCTGTCTTTGTTTCAAGAATTCGCGGAAGATATTTTGGGTGATTTGCTTCCATACGATCTTCTAATGAGCCTGGACATCGAAGAATTGGAGGTTCCGATGGCGATCTCAGGCTTGTTCAAAAACCACGCCCAAGGCAGTTCATTCTGGGCAAATATCGATGAAGAACGGTTCACGCTCTTGCTGGATACAGACGACACAAAAAATACGATCGCCTATTTTGGCTACCTGATGGGGCTACCGGTTACGGAAGAAGAAGATGGTTACTATCTGTCTGAATACGACAGTTATGGGTATGCGGAGAAAACGGGATCGATTGTCGAGATTTCCAACGATTCGGAAGAAGTCGCCGCGTTCTACCCCAAATACCTTAATGCCGGAACTTTAGAAACCGTCCGCCCGGAATGGGCCGAAAAATTACGGCGTTACCCGGACGGCTTGCTTCTCTCCTTTTTTTACGAAGATTTTTTAGCGGTTCTCAGCGGGTTTTGCGAAAACGGCCACCTACAATTTTCTATCGACCTAAACGCGACGACCCTCATTCGGATGGCCGAGCGTCAAAAATCACAGGAAATCTTCGACGGAATCGTCAACGCCTACGAAGATATATTCTATTACATCTATGATCGTGTTTACCAAACCGAGGACGGGATAGTGGATCTTTCTTTATTAGTCGAAGAAGCGCCGTACATATTGGATGACCCCGCTTGGCTCGACTTTTTCGAAGTCAAGATGGAAGAGACGGAAAACGCCGTACGCTATACGATCTCTTATACGCCCTCCTTACCGAATAACTACGGTTTCGAGGAACTCCGAGAGACTCTTGACTGGTTGGTCACATACTATGAAGCCCGATTTGAGGTCCTGGAAGAGCGGCCGGTCTTCGTGTACGAAGTCCCCGAGGAATAGGCCTCTCGTCGATAATCTGCGCGTCTCCCGTTGATTCGATTGATACTTCCTCATCTGAATTTATGTTACACTCGAACACGATAGGATACTCACTCAGGAGGGTTAAACATGGCACAGGCACATAAGGCGTGGATCGTCGTGATCAGTGGCCTCGGCGTCAATCTGTCTCTCGGCGTGCTCTATTCTTGGGGTGTTATTTCAGCTGCGCTGATTGACCAACTCCACTGGACTGCGACACAGACCCAAATACCTTATATGCTGGCTTCAGCAATCTTTGCGGTCAGCATGATACCTGCGGGCAGATTGCAGGACAAGTACGGTCCCAAGATTGTTTTGCTCTTTGCGTCCATTCTGGCGGGAGCGGGTTTTATACTATCCGGATTTGCTTTGAACGTCTGGGGACTCAGCCTGTTCTTCGGCGTCGTCTTCGGCTTGTCGATGGGCTTTGGCTACGCTTCTCCCAGCCCCGCGGCGGTGAAATGGTTTCATCCCAAACACCGCGGTTTGATCACCGGGCTTGTCGTTAGCGGATTCGGACTGGCTCCCGTCTACATCGCGCCCTTATCGAACTTTTTGTTGAGCCGATTCGGGCTATCCTCCACCTTCATGATCTTGGGGGTACTGTTTTTTTGCACCTTGCTTTTCTTTTCCTTTGTGGTCAAAAATCCTTCGGCGGACCATGTTCCGATCGTTCTGAAACGGTCGAGGGGGAAAGAGTCGAAGTCGTCTGTCCCGGATAAAGATTTCTTCGAAATGTTAAAAACAAAGGACTTTTACCTCGTCTGGCTGATGTTTTTGTGCGGTACCTTCGCCGGTTTGAAGATCATCGGGCAGATGGCGAAAATTGGTCAGGAACAAGCCTCTATGGAGAACAGCTTCTTACTGGTCATTGTCTACGCCATTTTTAATTTTTTGGGGAGAATTAGCTGGGGAAGCATTTCGGATAGGATCGGACGGGGGTTGTCGCTGCTCTTGATGTTTTCGATTCAGGTGATCGTCTTCATGATCTTTGAGTTTTTAACCCAACCCTTTACCTTGCTGGTAGGCAAAAGCTTGATCGGGTTTACCTTTGGCGGGATGTTAACCGTTTTTCCCGCGATTACCGCCGACCTCTATGGCACCAAACACCTGGGGGTCAACTACGGGGTGATGATCACCGCTTGGGGCGTGGGGGGGGTCTTGGGTCCCCTGTTAGGAGGACTCACCCGAGACTATACAGGCGATTTCCGTATGAGTTACTTTATCGCGATGCTCATCAGCGTTGCGGGTTTGTTGTTAAGCTTCGTGCTGATCCGTCGGATGAAGCGGATTCCGGGGCTAGCCAAAACCTCCTGAAGAGCCATGAAACGCGCGACGTTCTATCTTTGTTTGCTTTTGTTTCTATTAGCGGCCTGTACGCGAGCGAATAATCCGGGGGCCTTCAACGGGGAACTTATCGAAGTCGAAACCGCTTCGGGGGCGGCACAAACGGGTACACAGGAACAAACCATACAGGCGGTATTTGACCGAGACTTCTTGATTCCGTCGATTCTGGAGGGCGAAACATCGGCTCGTTTTCCTCAATACGACCCGATCGGCGCTACTGATTTCATCTTGGGATTAAACGGCCTCCTCTTTGATAAAGCCTATGAATTGTTTGACTCGACCGGGTCTCAGCCGACGATCTACTTGTGTGACTACCAAACACCCTATCAGTCCGCAATATTGACTAGTTTTCGTTACGAATACTACACCTACCAATCTCCCGCCGCGCACGGTTTGAGCGCCTGCTCAGGCGTAACCGTCGATTGGGAGCGGGAAGAGATCTTACCCCTTCAAGCCTTTTTCGGCGAGCATCCGATATGGAAAGAGATCGTAAATGACCGTATGCGCGACTACCTATTCCAGGAAGAGATCGCCTTGTTCGACATCGCCGCTTTTGAAGGCGTAACGGAAGACCAGACCTTCTACTTAACGGAAACGGCCTTTGTGCTGGTTTTCCCTCCTTATCTGTACACTCCGGGAGTCCTGGGCGTCTTAGAAATACCGGTCGCATTTACCGACGTCGCGACGTATTTACGGGAAGCCTATCTGCCTATCCTGCTTCCTGAGACGGATTTAACGGAAAACGAAACGGGGGAATCAGATGGATAATTCGCTCGTCGACACGAACCGAATACCCGGCTTTATGGTATACTAATACCAGAAAACGCAAGTAATAACCTACTCCTGGGGGTGTTCGTATGGATGCAACAAAGAAAGGCCGGGTCGTGAGTATTATCGGACCGGTGGTTGATGTCCGGTTTGACCATGGGTCGCTTCCCGAAATATTCAATGCCCTGGAAATCGTCAACCCCGAATCGGGCGCGACCCTGGTGCTCGAAGTCGAGCAATTGATCGGCGACAATACCGTTCGAACGGTGGCCTTGGACTCAACGGACGGATTGGTCAGAGATGCGGAAGTAACCGATACGGGTTCGCCGATTTGCGTTCCGGTGGGTTCCAAAGCGATGGGAAGAATGTTCAATCTGCTTGGAAACCCCATTGACGAGAGAGGCCCCGTCGATATTCAAGAGCGTTGGCCGATCCATCGTCCCGCCCCTACCATCAAAGAACAATCAACCGAGATAGAGATATTGGAGACCGGTATCAAGGTCATCGACTTGATCGCCCCCTTCCCTAAAGGCGGAAAGATCGGCTTTTTCGGAGGGGCCGGGGTTGGGAAGACCGTTCTCGTTATGGAGTTGATTCGGAATATCGCGATCGAACATCATGGTTTCTCGATGTTCGCCGGTGTGGGCGAACGGACAAGGGAAGGGAACGACCTTTATCTTGAAATGGAAGAGTCTGGTGTTCTCCAAAATACGGTTTTAGTGTTCGGGCAAATGAACGAACCCCCCGGAGCCCGATTTCGCGTCGCCCTTTCCGCTTTGACCATGGCGGAGTATTTCCGAGATGTTGAAGGCAAAGACGTGCTGCTGTTCATCGACAATATCTTTCGTTTCGTCCAGGCCGGTTCCGAAGTGTCGGCTTTACTGGGAAGAATGCCCAGCGCCGTCGGGTACCAGCCCACGCTTTCCACTGATATGGGCGAATTGCAGGAACGTATCACCTCTACCAAAAAAGGATCGATCACTTCCGTACAGGCGATCTACGTTCCGGCGGACGATATCACGGACCCCGCTCCCGCCACGACTTTTACTCATTTGGACGCATCGGTCGTCTTATCGCGGCAGATTTCCGAGTTGGGTATCTACCCGGCGGTTGATCCCCTGGATTCCAACTCCAAAATATTAGATCCCAACATTGTCGGAGAGGCTCATTATCAGGTGGCGCGTCAAGTTCAAGAAGTTTTGCAGCGTTATAAGGAATTACAGGATATTATAGCCATCTTAGGGATGGAAGAGCTTTCGGAAGAGGACAAGAAAGCGGTGCAGCGGGCGAGGAAGATCCAGCGGTTTTTGAGTCAACCGTTCTTTGTTGCTGAAAAGTTTTCGGGTATACAAGGGCAGTACGTTCCGATCGGCGAAACCATCCGAAGTTTCCGGGATATCCTGGACGGCAAGTACGATCATCTACCCGAACAGGCGTTTTACATGGTCGGCAATATCGAACAGGTGGTTGAACGCGCGAAGACTCTCAAAGGGGGTGAATGATTTGTCCCTTTTCCAAGTCCGGATCATCACACCGGAGCGAGTCGTGTGGGAGGGAAAGGCTCAAATCGTTACCTTTAGAACCCTTGAAGGGTCTATGGGCGTACTATCCAAGCGAGCGCCGATTATGGCCGCTTTGGATATTGCCCCCCTGAAGGTGACAACCGAAAATGGGGTTGAAGAATTCGCGGTGCATGGCGGCGTGTTGAAGATGGATGGAGACCTGTATCTGATCGTGACGGACGCAGCTGAAAACGTGAAAGAGATCGATATATACCGCGCCGAAACGGCGAAACAACGCGCGATAGACCGCTTGGAAAAGGCGAAGAGCGATATTGAACGCGTGCGCGCCAAGGCTTCTCTTCAAAAAAACCTGTTACGCGAGTCCTTGGGGCAAAAGCGGTAGGCTTTGGCGATGTTTTACCGCACCGAACCGGTTTTTGTTGAGCGGCCCTGGGGAGGATCTGATTTTCGCGGGTTGTTTCCACAATGCCCGGACGGGCCGATCGGGGAAGTGTGGCTGCTATCGGGTATAAAAGGGAAATCTACCCTGATCACGCAAAATGGATCGATCGAACCCGAGGCGCGAAATCTCTCTGATCGTACGGAAGAGATGATCGGTTCCACGCTGCCGAGATTTCCAGTGATGATCAAACTGTTGAAGGCCAAGGAATGGCTTTCGGTACAGGTTCATCCGGACGATCGCATCGCCCGCATCGAAGAGGGGGAGCCCTGGGGTAAATCCGAGATGTGGGTCGTTGTTGGGACTGACGAGGAAGCTTTGTTGATCGACGGACTAAAAGAAGATTTCGCTTTGGAATCCTTGCGTGAACGGTCCGATCCCGAAGCCTTTGCTCGGAAGATAGAAACGGCGCTCCATTTCGTTAAACCGGAGATCGGGGAGATCTATGAGATTCCTTCAGGGACGGTCCATGCTTTGGGACCGGGTGTTTTTGTGATTGAAATCCAACAAACCTCCGAACTGACTTACCGGCTCTTTGACTGGGGACGCCAACGCCCGGTCCAAGTAGAAAAAGCGGTGGAAGCGGTAGTTTCAGATGGCTTGCGAGCGAAAAAACACCTCTGGATTCAAGGTTTAAGCAACGACTATTTCGACTGCTCCTTTCGATCAGATGGAACGGCCGAAGGATTCTGCCTTTTGTTGTCGCAGGAGTCCCTCACGATAGATCACATTCGGTGCCTACCTTGGCAGGTCATTATCGTTCCTTTGGGAGAAAAGGTCCGTTTGGAAGGCTCTTATCTGCATATCGGTCTGGGCCCCATCTGGCGATCATACATTCAGTAAGGGAAACGAACGCGTTTTTCTCTACTGTTACATAAGGAGGTTTAAAGTTATGCCCTATGTTCCGACGAAAGAAATTCTTGGAGACGCGCATGCGAAGGTTTACGGTGTCGGCGCTTTTAATATTAATGATCTGGAGTTCCTACAAGCGGTTATCGGCGCGGGAGCCGAGGAAAGCTCTCCTGTTCTGATCGAAGTTAGCGAAGGCGCCATCAAGTATGCCGGGTACGGTCAGGTTCAAAGGGGAGCCGATACGCTCTATGCGATGGTGAAGCAGTATGCGGATACGGTCAAGATCCCGGTCGCGTTACACCTCGACCACGGTAAAGAGTTCAAGTACGTCATGGCCTGTATCAAAGCCGGTTTTGGGTCGGTTATGATCGATGCGTCGGCATTGCCTTACGAAGAAAACCTCAAAGAGACGCTTAGAATTGTCGAAATCGCGCATGCGGTCGGTGTTTCGGTAGAAGCGGAATTGGGGACGCTGAAAGGGATCGAGGATAATGTGGAAGCAGCCGAATCCATCCTGGTGGACCCTGTACAGGCGGAAGACTTCGTGAAGCGAACGCGTGTGGACTATCTTGCACCGGCTATTGGAACCAGCCATGGCGCTTTCAAGTTTAAAGGGGAAGCCAAACTAGATTTGCAGAGGCTCAAAAGGGTGAAAGAGCTGACCGGGATCCCGTTGGTTCTTCACGGCGCCTCTTCGGTACCGGAAGAGATGGTTGATCTGGCCAACCGGTACGGCGGGAAGATCGAAGGTGCGAAGGGAGTCCCTTTCGAGGTGCTGAAAGAATGCGTCGAAGCCGGTATCAATAAGGTCAATACGGATACCGATCTCAGAATTACCTTCATCGCGGTATTGAGAAAGGTTTTAATCGAAAAGCCGGGCGAAATCGACCCGCGCAAACTGTTCGGGCCGGCGATTGAAGCGGTGAAAGAGATTGTCAAAGCCAGGATGCGCGTATTAGGCTCATCCGGCAGAGCCTAACACGGGATTCGAAGGAGGAATGGCATGAAAATCTTGGTGATTAACTCGGGAAGCTCCTCGATCAAGTATCAACTGCTGGATATGAAAGAAGAGCAGGTGCTATGCAAAGGTCTCGTTGAACGCATCGGTATACCGGGATCACAGTTGAAACACACGCGCGGGAAAGACAAGTATACGATCGAGAAGCCGATTCCCCACCACGACGACGGGTTGAAACTGATATTGGATACGATCACCGACCCCGACAAAGGGGTCTTCGACAATTTGAACGAGATCAAAGCGATTGGTCATCGTGTGGTGCATGGAGCCGAAAAATTCTCGGGTTCCGTTTTGGTTGAAGACGACGTCATACACGCCTTGGAGGAAAACGCCTATTTGGCGCCGTTGCACAATCCGCCGAATATCGTTGGGATTCGCGCAGCGATGAGGCTTCTTCCGGGGATCCCCAACGTGGCCGTCTTTGATACCGCTTTCCATAGCACGATGCCTCCGAAAGCCTATTTATACGCGATTCCAATGGAGTATTACCGCAAGTACAAGATTCGCCGGTACGGTTTCCACGGAACCTCACACCGCTACGTTTCTCAGGTTGCGGCGCAAATATTGGGCAAAGATTTCAATTCTATGAGAATCATCACATGTCACTTAGGAAACGGCGCTTCGATCGCGGCTGTCAATTGCGGAAAATCGATCGATACCTCGATGGGATTCACGCCTTTGGAAGGATTGGTTATGGGTACGCGAAGCGGAGACCTCGATCCCTCGATCCTCGTCTTTTTACAGGAGAAGGAAGGAAAGACAGCCGAAGAAGTGTACAGTATTCTGAATAAAAAAAGCGGAATGATCGGCCTTTCAGACGGGTTCAGCAGCGATATGCGGGATATCGAAGCCAAAGTGGAGGAAAAAGAGCCTGTATGCCGCCTGGCAATGGATATCTACCAGTACCGCATCGCGAAATATATCGGGGCGTATACGGCCGCTATGAACGGTGTCGACGCGATCGTCTTCACGGCCGGTGTTGGAGAAAACGCTCCTGTTATGCGGATGGAGATCTGCCATGAGTATCTGGGCTATTTGGGCGTCACGCTGGATCCGGAAAAAAACAACCGGCGGGGAGAGGATATTGTTATCACGACTCCCGATTCCAGGACGCCGGTTCTTGTGATTGGAACCAACGAAGAGCTCGTGATTGCGCGAGATACGCGCGAGATCGTCGAAAAGGGATTGAAAGCACTATAAATTGAAAGCACGCTAACTTAAAGAGATAACGAAGGAGAGGGCTATGGCGAAAAAAGAAACGGTCGGGAACCCGGTGAAAGACCTGCAAAAGAAATTAAGGCGGGAGCCGGTGTCGGTATGGTCTAAGCGGGAAAAAGAAGCGATCTTTGCGTTTAACGAAGAATACAAACGGTTTTTGTTCGCGGGGACAACGGAAAGGACTTCTGTGAACGAGATGATTCGATTGGCGGAGAAGGACGGTTATATCCCGTTCGAAGCCTTTCTGAAGAATCCTCCCAAAAAATTGGAAGGCCAAAAAATATATTACAACAACCGCGGCAAGTCTGTCGCCTTTTGGGTCTTGGGGAAGGATATCGCCGACGGTATCAATTTCGTCGCGGCCCATATCGACTCTCCCCGTCTGGATCTTAAACCGGTTCCCCTGTACGAAGACACGGAATTGTGCTTGGCGAAAACGCATTACTATGGCGGAATAAAGAAATACCAATGGTTCAATGTTCCATTAGGAATCGACGGTGTGGTGATCAAAGCGAACGGGGAAAAAGTGGCGGTCCGCATTGGGTTCGAACCCGGGGATCCTATTTTTGTGATCTCCGATCTCTTGCCCCATCTCGACCGGCGGGAAGGGGATATCCAAAAAGTCTTTCAAGCGGAGACGCTCAACGTCCTGTTGGGAAGCATTCCATTCACATTCGATAAAACCGAAGGGGTCAAAGACCTGGTTTTACTGAATATTCTCAACTTGTTGAACGAAAAATACGGTTTCGTGGAGGAGGATCTTTTCTCGGCGGAATTAGAGATCGTGCCCGCGATAGAACCGAAAGATGTCGGATTCGATCGCAGTCTGTTGGCGGCTTACGGCCACGACGACCGCGTTTGCGCCTATACGGCTTCGAAAGCTCTGTTCGATGCGCGGCCCGTGTCGAAAACCGCCTGCGCCATTCTTTTGGATAAAGAAGAGATCGGCAGCGTTGGGAGTACAGGCGCGATCCATACCTTCTGGAAAAAGCTGATAAAACACCTGCTGCCTTTATACCGCTCGGAGTTATCGATCGATACCATCATCGAACGGTCGATGGTGATCTCTGCCGATGTGGCGGCGGGCATCAATCCTTCCTTCAAGGACGTGCATGAAGCAAACAACGCGGCGAAACTCGGTTACGGGATCACGATCACGAAATACACAGGCCGCGGGGGAAAGGGAGGGGCCAGCGACGCGCACGCCGAGATCGTCGGCCATATTCGCAACCTGTTTAACGATAAAGGCATTGTTTGGCAAAACGGGTTGCTGGGTAAAGTCGATCTGGGTGGCGGCGGTACCGTCGCGCAATTTTTCGCGAACGAAGGCCTTTCGGTTATCGATGCGGGTGTAGCCGTTTTAGGGATGCATTCGCCTTATGAGATTGTGAGCAAGGCGGACGTCTACGAGACGTATTTGGCTTACAAGGTGTTTTTCGAAAATTCGAAGTAAAAGATAAGGACGCCTTCTGGGCGTCCTTTTTTACTGGGAAGGATAACGGGGTTTTTCCATGCCAAAGAAGGAGAAACGGCTCGGGGGAGGCCGGAACGGGTTGATCGATTTTTGGATCCCATCTCCGATAAAAAGTCTGAAAAGCAAGCTGCTTCTGACGCTTCTGCCGACGGTATTCATTCTGTTGTCCCTCTTCGCGTGGCTGCTGGTATGGGGTTTGACGAACTTGGAAACCCAAGGCGCGGTCGCTCAAAGCAGAGAGATCCTTAAGGCCAAGTCCGAGAACGCGTCCGAATGGTTTGTTGCGATCGGAGAAGAGTTAAAAAATGTCTCTTATCTCCTGGTCGAGGAGATGGAAAACCCGAGCCTCGACCATCCTTACATCCGGTATCTGCTCAACCGATCACCCGTTAAATTCGAGTCCTTTGTGTACGTGGATTCGAAAGGGCACGCCCTTCATTCTTTGGGATACGTTCTCAACGAGTACGAGAACCCCTACTTTTTAGAAACGGCGCGAAAGTTGGAGGAATTCGTGTTTTCCGGACCCGATACTTCTCAGCTATCCGGAAAACCAGTCCTGGAAATCTGGAAGGCAGTCGTGGACAGAAACGGAGCGTATTGTGGGGCTATCAAGGCCGCTGTCTACCTCGATTACTTTATCGAGTTGGCGACCGGTTTGCACCTCACCGGAAGGGGTATCGGCTGGGTTATCGGGGAAGACGGGCGGATCGTATCTCAACTGTCTTCCTCACCCTTGCGAGACCTTAGCGCCAGACGCGCCCCCGACGATGGCGCGCTCGCTCTACACGAAAATGATTCGAAATTGTTAATACAGGCGCTTCGAACGCGGCGTGGAGGTTATCAGGAGGTGTCTTCGCCGACCGGATCCAAAGATGTTCTGATCTATGAACCGATTGCGAATTCGCCGGATT
>JAAYCF010000079.1 GCA_012744415.1 Thermotogaceae bacterium | reverse complement strand
GGAGATCGCAAACTGCTGGAGTCCATCAGCAACCAAATTTTCTTCGGCTTGGAGAACTTTCAATTCCTGCAGGATAAGATCCAGCAGGAACGGTTTTTCGAACAATTGGAGATCGCGAAAAAGATACAGGAGAGTTTATTGCCCCAGAAGATTCCCCAGTTGCGGCGATTAGACATCGCGTGCCATTTCGAACCTGCCGTGGAGGTTGCGGGCGACTATTATGATATTATTCATACGGGAGACAACGTGTTTTTGGTCATCGCGGATGTTTCGGGGAAGGGCGTGCCCGCCTCTCTCTTAATGAGTTCATTCCGATCCACGGTTCGGATCTTTCTTTCCGTTACAGAAGAGCTGCCCCGTTTGGTGGAAAAGGTGAACGACCATATCGCTCAGAACGAGATAGCCGACCGGTTCATCACCGGCTTATTCGTTACCTTGGATTTGCGGACCGGTTTAATCAAGTATGTCAACGCCGGGCACGATCCGCTGCTGTTGTACCGGCCTTCGGAGGATCGATTTTTCGAGATCACCAATGACGGGATCCCGACGGGCATTTTTCAAGGGGAAACGTATGTTGAAAGCGAGTACACGCTGTTGCCTGGCGACGTTTTTATCTTATACACTGACGGCATACCGGAGGCTCGAAACGAAGAGAAAGAAGAGTTCGGTTTCACCCGTATGCAAGAGGTGCTGCGTTCGAACTGCGAAAACAGCGCCGAAGCGATCAGCGCGGCGTTAACGCGGTCGCTTAAGCAATTCGTAAACTCGGCGCCGCAGCACGATGATATTACGTACATGATACTTAAATACCGTGGAAATCAAGCTGAGTAAAATAAAGGAGGGTTATTGTGTCGGGCCATAATAAGTGGGCGAATATTAAACATCGTAAAGGTGCGCAAGACAAGAAACGATCGACGTTGTTTACAAAAATTATACGGGAGCTAACCATTGCTGCAAAGGAAGGGGGCGGCGACGTCGATTCGAACCCCCGATTACGGGCGGCGGTGGATAAAGCCCGTGAAGGGAACATGCCGAAAGACACCATCGAAAAGGCCATTAAAAGGGGTACCGGAGAGTTGGAGGGTGTCGAATACGTCGAAGTGATGTACGAAGGGTATGGCCCTGCCGGCGTTGCCATGTTGGTTTACACGACCACTGACAACAAAAACAGAACGGCTCAGGAAGTGCGGCATGTTTTTAGCAAATACGGAGGAAACCTGGCAGAGAGCGGAGCGGTGAGCTGGAGCTTCGAGAAGAAAGGGCGCTTTTTCATTGAATTATCGGAAATCTCCGACATGGATCAATTTATGTTGGAGTCGATCGATTTCGGAGCCGACGACGTAGACGATTCCTCGGATCCGGTCACCTTGTTCACTCTGCCGGAGAACTTGATGCGACTGGCCGATACGCTTACGGAGAAAGGGCTGCATCCGAAAGACATCGAGTTTACCTACGAACCGAAAAACACGGTCGCCGTCACCGGAAAAGATGCGGAAAAAGTAATCCTGCTGGTCTCGAAACTGGAAGAGTTGGATGATGTGCAAAACGTCTACGCGAATTTCGACATTTCCGAAGAAGAGCTTGAAGCGATTATGGCGGAGATTGAATAATTTGGTCGATTTCGAGTTTTACCAATGTCCTCTGTGAAAAAGGAAAGGCGGTCAGCCGATCAAAAAATCTCGATCGATTTGCATCTGCATACGCATTTTTCGGACGGCCGGCACAGCGCAGAAGAGCTTTTTCGACTGATCTCAACCGAAAACGTATCGATCTGCTCTGTGACAGATCACGACACGATAGAGCATATTCCCGAAATACAAACGGAAGCGAAGGCGGTGGGACTGGCCTTCTTATCGGGTGTGGAGATTTCCACTTTTTTTGAGGGGGGAGAGGTCCATATCTTAGGATACGGATACTCTCTGGACCATCCTGTTTTTTCTCGTTTTTTGAGAGAGCGGTTTGCGAATCGAACCGAACGGGTGCGAGAGATGATCGCTCTTTTGAATCGTATAGGGATTGGGATCTCTTACGAAGATGTCCAAAGCCAATCGCCCGGACCGTATGTCGGTCGTCCGAATATTGCCCGGGCGATGAAAAGCAAAGGGTATATCAAAGAGATTTCGGAGGCTTTTACCCGATCGTATATCGGCGCGGGGGGACGGGCGTATGTACCGCCATCCGAATGTCACCCGCGTGAAGCGATCGAGGCCATACGAACGGCAGGCGGGGTGGCTGTTTTAGCTCATCCGGGCTTGTATTACTCTGAAGAAAAATGGCGGGGGGAAGAATTGCGAAACGGTTTGAACCAGGAGCAAATCTCTCAGATGCGCGCCTACGGTTTGGAAGGAATCGAGTGTTATCACTCCAAACACAGCTTTTCCGACAGCCAAAAATACGCCAGAATCTGCAAGCATTTGGGTTGCATACAAACAATGGGCTCCGATTTTCACGAAGGCGCTTATTTTCCTATACATTGGCAGGTTCCCCAACCTGTCTTGGAGGAAACGTATCGATGGTTAAGAAACCGGTTCTCCTGTTCCTTGCCTTAATTCTCGCGTTTCCATTGACTTGCCTGTTCGGCGCGCAAATACCTGAAGATGATTTTGAAACCCTTGATTGGACGCTTCCCTTCCCGGACGTTATTCTTAAAGATGCGGCGGCCAGCATCAAAATCGGAACGGGTCTGTTTTTCAATCCCGCGGGCGACAACTCCCTCGTTGGGTTATACGCCCAATTCAGGCCCACTTTACACTTTCTCATTTTCGACGGTACCTTCAATGTCGGGCTGAGAACGTATTTTCAGGATCAAGACTTCTTTATCGATCTCGCGAATGACCGAACCGAAGATTACTACCAAAGCGTGCGCGTGAAGATCAAACGTGCGACTTTCGCCTACGCGGAGGCCGCCGAGTCTTTCGGAGAGTATCTGTACCACCCCACGACTTACCCGAACGAAAAGAACCTGAAGTTGCAGTGGGACAATCAAAACTGGCATATTTCAACGCTGAGTCCGAATTGGAAGGATTGGTCTTTCGCTTTTAAAACTCCGGAGATCGGTTGGTCGTCTGTCGGTTTCGGAGCGGACATTCAGGGATTCTATGAAGCGACCCCCACGAACTCTTTCGCGATCTCGGCCGGTCCGAAAATTCGTCTATTATTTTTGGATATCGTTCCCTTTATCGGTTACAAAGTGCAGGGCGTCTCGGAAATCGAAGGGATCGACCCCTTCTCCCGCTTGACCTTTGGGTTGAAAACGGATTTTCGATACTCTCCCTTTTCTATCAAAGCGGGATTTCAATTATCCGAAATCCCTGAGTACTATTGCGCCGTCGGGTTAGGTCCCCTGCTGCTCTCTTTCGGTCAAAAAAGCAGTTTTTCACGTCCTTCGGGAAAAGATGTCTGGCAGCAGATCCAATGGAGTTGGCAGGAAAAGGGTGTCGAAACAAAGGTCGGATTCGGTCAGATTAATCAAGCGTATTACGTTTTTTCAGATATCGATCTTCGCGTCAATGACCGGTGGTCGTTGAGGGCATCCGTTAAGAGCGGGATAGGCAGGATCTTGCCTTTAGCCACCCCCGTTTTAGGAAGCGAGGGACTCAGTTTTTCGGTTGGCGTGGAATACACGATTCCGATAAAAATGTCCGAATGAGTTGATAAAACGATCAGAGGCCAAGGAGGAAGAAATGTTCGATCAAGAAAACCCGGATCCGCAATTTGTCTGGTTTATCGCTGAAGTAAAAAAACGGTTGAACCTGGATCTTTCAGGGTACAAACCTCACCGCGTCAAACGTCGAACAGATATGTTATTGCGGAAATACAACGTCGCGTCTTATCAGGATTTTATGAAAATGATCATGTCGGACGAGAAGAAAAAAGAAGAGTATTTAGACAAGATGACGATCAACGTGACGGAGTTTTTTAGGAACCCGGAGAAGTGGGAAGCGATTAAGAAGACCCATCTACCGGGGTTGATGAAACAAAACGGCGGTAAAGTGAAAATCTGGAGCGCCGGCTGCTCTAGCGGAGAAGAGCCCTACTCGATGGGGATCTTGCTGGAAGAACTGAAAGCGCCGTTCTCAGCCGGGATCTTGGCCACCGATATCGACACGGGCGTTCTTGCTAAAGCGAAAACAGGCATCTATGACGAACGTTCCTTCGTATCGACTTCAGATGAGGTTCTCAAACGGTACTTTAAGAAAATCGACGAAGACACGTATGAAGTGCAGCCGAGCGTTAAGAACCGCGTTCAGTTCCGAAAGCACAATATGCTTCAAGATCCGTTCGAAAAAAACCTGGACATGATCGTCTGCCGAAATGTGGTCATCTATTTCGAAGCGGAAACCAAAACCCTTCTGTACAAGAACTTCGTCGATGCGCTGCGTGTCGGCGGCATCCTGTTCGTCGGAAGCACCGAAAGGATCTTTAATTATCGGTCTTTGAACCTAAAGGTGATTGAACCGTTCTTCTACCAGAAAGAAGGCTCGGTGTAAGCCATGGGGTTTTTCGACCGACTGAAAGAGGGGCTTAAAAAGACAAGGGATGCGACCTTCGGAAAGATAAAAACATTGCTGGCCTTCTCGAAGATCGACGCCGAAACCTTGGATCAGATCGAAGAGCTCTTGATCACCAGCGACATTAGCATGAACACGACCGAAAAAATTATCCGAGGGCTTAAGGATAAGATGAAATCAGAAAAAAACGCGACGCAGGCTTTGAAAATCGTGCTGATGGAGCTCTTGGAAGGAGAAACAGGGTTAGCGGTTCCGGAAAAGCCGCCGATGGTGATCAGCATTGTTGGCGTAAACGGTGGCGGTAAGACGACAACGACAGGAAAGCTCGCGAAACGGTTCAAAGAGGATAAAAAAGAGGTTGTCTTAGCGGCAGCCGATACCTTTAGGGCGGCCGCAATCGATCAATTGCGCGTTTGGGCCGAAGACAGGGCCGGTGTGCCTTTAATCGCCCACGAGCCAGGAGCGGACTCTGCCGCGGTAGCCTTTGACGCTGTCAGCCACGCCCTCTCGAAAAAAAAGGATATTGTCCTGATCGACACGGCCGGAAGACTGCATACGAAAGACAATCTGATGGAAGAGTTGAAGAAACTGCATCGCGTGATCAAAAAAATCATTCCGGAAGCTCCTCATGAAGTGTTGCTGGTTCTGGACGCCACAACAGGCCAAAATGGATTGATGCAAGCGAAGAAGTTTTCGGAGGCGGTGGGCGTGACCGGAATTATCTTGACCAAGTTGGATGGAACGGCCAAGGGAGGTATCGCCTTATCGATCAAGGATGAACTGGGCCTTCCCATCAAATACATAGGGGTTGGCGAAAAAATCGATGATCTTCGCCCTTTCCAAGCGGAAGACTTCGTGAATGCGCTCTTGGAAGGAGAAGACGAATAGGAAGGGTGTTTGGCCCGATCCGACCCCGTCGACGAATCTATGGAAAAGAAAGTCTTCTGGCAGAAACAATATCGTTGCGGGCTTTGCGGCTCTGATTTTCGAGCTCTGCGGATTTTTGATCAAGCGATACGGCTGAAGCAACGTGACCTGTTTCTGCGCGCCACTTATGACTATCCGGACCCCCAGTATTACGCGATCATTGTTTGTCCTCATTGCTACTATTCCGCTTTCGATAAAGATTTCGAATCAGTGCCAAACAAATTGGATTCTCAGCAGACCTTCCAGCTGCAACAGGCTCTGAAGAAAGCGAAAGAGTCCATAAGCTTGAATTTGACGGAAGAACGCGCGTTAAAAGAAATCATCGATCTGTACAGTTTGGCGGTTGTGACTTACTTGATCGCGGAAGAGCCTTATAAAATGGCGCAACTGTATATGAAACTGGGTTGGTTTTATCTTGATGACCACAATCGGGAGAAGGCCGCCATCGCGTTTTCGAAGTCTTATCGCCATTTTCTGGAGACCTACGAACGCGGCCGGATATCCGGAGAAGCCGATGGCATCCTGTTTTGCTTGGCTTCGATCCAGATAATCTTAAACAACGTCTCCGAGGGGTTTCGCTGGTTGGAAAGGCTCACCCAGGACTACAAGAACACCAACTCGCCTTATCTAGCGGCGGGCAAAGCTTTATGGGAAGAATTCCGCGGGAAGAAGACCTGAAGAAATTCTCCGCCGCTGAGCCCGAAAACTTATCGTCTGGCGAGAAACGGGATGAAACCTCCAGGGGTCGAAAGGGAGATGCTCAGCGTGTGTCATAAAAAAAACAGAATCAAGTCTGAAATAACCCGCCTGCCACGTATCCTGTGGTTGCTGGGGATCGGATGCCTTTTGGTTCTATTCAGCTCCTGCCAGTATCTCAACCGCTCTTTGGAACAGGGGACGCAGTTGGAAGTCCTGCGCGAGATGCTGCTTCGCTATACCGAACGAATGGACACGATGAGCGCGCGCATCGATAGGCTTGAGGAACAGCTCCTGCAAACCAGGCGTAGCGCCGACACGTTACAGGCGAAAGTGGAAAAGAATTACCTCATGCTGCTCACCCTTCAATCGAGCCTAACCTACTGGGAATATATGAACACCCCCCCCGACCTTTCGGTGCTGATGCAAACCTCCGAAACCATACCCGATATGGCAGCAATCGAAGCGATGGTTCGGGAGCAAATCGCGAGCGAAATGGAGCGGTTTAGGGAAGATGTGGCGGGTCAAGAAAACGTGATGCCACAACAACTTTTCGCGACCGACCCTCGCCTCCAATCGGAGATAAACAAGTTAGAAGAGGACTATCGGCAGTTACGGTGGATGAACTACCGGGACAACCCGACACGAGTTGACCCGTTTTCATTGGATGATCTGTCGTTAGTGCTGGGAGGAAAGATCGAATACAGCATACAGTCGGGGGATACGCTTAGCCAGATCGCACAAGCCTTCGGACTGGGAGCGGATGGCGTTAAAACATTGATGGCCGAGAATAAGATAGAAGACGCGCGTACGATCCGCAGCGGGAATGTGATTCGTATTCCTCTTCCTCCTCTGCAGGAAAGAATTACGGTGCCTTTAGCGGGTCGGAACCGGTTGGCGCCGGAAGATATTCTCAGCTTTTTCGGGGAGTCGACCGACTCCGGGATTTCACGAGGACTTTCTTTTCACGTGCGGCAGAGCCAAACCGTCGTTTCCTGCCTGCCGGGTCGGGTGATCGATGTGGGCGCCACCTATATCGTGGTCTACCACGGCAACGGATTGAAGGGCATTTATAATCGCCTTGAGGAGTTGGTCGTCCAGAAAGGCGATTGGGTGATGAGTGGCCAAGCTTTGGGCATTTGCCGTCCCCCCGAGTTTCGACTGGAGATTATGATCAATTTCGAGTACCGGGATCCGATGCTTCTCTTTCTGCAAAATATGGGAGACTTTCAGGTGACTTTTTATACCGAGTGGGATGACGGCAACCTCCCGTTCTTTCCCTATTTTCGGAGAACGAAGGAAGGGAGCTTCGCTAAAGAATGGTACTCCGTAGCAGCCGATCCTGCGATCCTGCCTCCCGGAACGATGGTCTATGTGCCACAGCTCCGCTCTACTCCTTCTCGAGGCCTTTTTGTGGTCGAAGATATCGGGAGCGCCATTCAAAGTAAGAAATTGGATGTCTACATTCGGGACATTCGGGAGGCTTCGAAGTTGAAGATGACCACCAGTGTCTATCGCTTCGGGCATTGAATCGATCGGCAATCGGCAAAGGGATAAAAAAGGCGGATTGCTCCGCCTTTCGTTACCTTCTGATACCGAGTTTCTCTATCATCTGCCGGTAAACTTCGAATCGGTTTTTTTTGAGATAGTTCAAAAAACGGCGTCGTTTACCGACCAGCTTCATCAAACCGTGGCGAGAATGGTAATCCTTCGGGTGGGTCTTCAAGTGTTCGGTCAGTTGGCGGATCCTTGTCGAAAGAAGGGCTACCTGAACTTCGACGGAACCCGTGTCTTTCTCGTTGATACGAAAGTCCGAAATAATGCTCTGTTTTTCCTCGTACTCTAAGGCCATCAGAAAATCCTCCTGGTTGCAACGCATCGGTGCGTTTAATCTCCGTTATCACAGAAGCGGGTTTGGCCGTCCCGTATCCGAGATAAGGGGAATCGTGGAACGCCGTATTCTATCACACGGTGAAAGAAGAGTCAATCCTCCTGTTCGACCGGTTTCGCCAAAGGCCAAATCTTCCGGCCCTGAAAAACGACTGACTTCACCTCTCCAAGATTGTCTCCCAATCCGTGCGACTGGATCACTTCGATGATTAGGTCCAAAGGAAGGGAAGTCGAAATCCATATTTCCGAAAGATCCAGAAGACCTTCCGGGGATACAGGAGACTTGCTTAAAGCGGCTATTACAGCGCGATGGTATCTACCAATATCCTCTTCGAGCCAATCGGTTGTGTTTTTCGGCTCGCCGATTTCGATGCCGTAGAATACTTTTTTCTGCTCCACGGGTTTGGACTCGACGGCTTTTGAGGCGTTGCGGTGGTTGTTCGTCGGACGCCTGTCGGCGGGTTTCTTCGGTTCTTTCTTCTCCGGGGGTTTCTGCGACGCCGGCGCTCCATTCGGAGCGGGTGATGGCGCGGGGAGTCCGGTGTTCTCTTTCGAAGCGTTCCCAGAGGCGGGTGGTTTGGGTTTCTTTTTGTGATGAAACTTCCGATGGTCTTTTTTCTTTTGAGCGGGGTTTTCGGTTGTTTTCTTACTCTGCGGGTTCCGAATTTCAGGTTTCTTCTCTTTTTCGTTTTTTTCTTCGGGCATGCTTTCCTCCAAATTGCGGTTCTGAGCAGATTATACCAAAAAAACGCGATTTCCGTATAATCGGTACGATACCTCATTTGTTGGTATTTTACGATATCTACGATATAATTGGTTAATAATTCGGAATGTGCGCGCAACCGGGGGTACTTTATGAAGATATGGCAACGGATTTTTTTAATGCTGATCGTAATCACCATCGGCGCCGCAGTGATCTTCGGGATCTTCACGCGGTTCTACCTGCTCGATTTCTTTTCCCATTTGGAAACGGAACAGGCGGAAGAGGACCTTTCAACGATCCGACGAAACCTGGAGAGAGAACACGATTATTTGTTCCGAACCTTGGGTGATTGGTCCAGCTGGGATGATACGTATCAGTTTGCGTGGGATCAAAACGATACCTTCCGTTCTTCGAATTTAATGGAGGAATCGTGGCGAAACCTTGATATCGACAGCGTTCTGATATGGACGGAAGACGGATCCATTCTCTATTCCTACGGAGGAGCGGAGAAACAACTTCCCGTTTTTCGGAACGCCGTAAGTGTGGACAAGGAATACTCCGGCTTTCTTGAACAAGAACGGCTGAGCCTGGTCGCCATTCGTAACATTCGCGATAGCTCGGGTCACGGCCCGTCGCGAGGATGGTTTATGATGTCGCGGAATTTCGGAGCGGAGGAAATTGCGTCGATCATGGACCTTTTTCCGACGCCCTTCACCATCGAGTCTGTGACCGGCGCGGCTTCAGAAGCGATGGGCTTTAAATCGGAAGGCCTCTTTGACCACCAGACGGTACAGGTTAGAGATGGAAATACGATCGACGGGTTTTATTATTTTAAAGACCTTTTCGGTAACGATTCGTTTCTGCTGAAAACCGAAACGGAACGCGTGATCTACAACCGTGGATTTCAAGTGCTGCGGTTTCTCATCTTCTTCACGTTGGCGATCGTTGCGGTCTCCTTAGCTGTATTCGTATACATGAGCTATCGATATGTCATCTCCCCGCTCGCCTTGGTTAGCGGAACCGTTCGAAAGATCATAAAGACGAAGGCGCTGGATTCTCGCATTCCCATTAAAGGGGACGATGAGATTGGAACCCTGGGACAAGACGTCAATACGATGCTGGACACGATCGTGGAGGATCAAGAAGCCCTTCGCGAAAGCGAAACGCGATTGAAACAGGGGGAAAAGTTCGGACGCATGGGGTACTGGGAGTACGAACCGGCGAGCGAACACGCGATCTGGACAGAAGGGCTTTATGCCCTTTATGAGCTGTCTCCAGAACAACCGGATTCTCCGAAAGACATTTTTTTCCGAGAATTCATGCCCGAAGAAAAAACGCTTGTTCAAGACGCCGTCGAATCCATTCGTAGAGGCGGATGCTATCGGTATATCCATCGGATAAGACTACCCGACGGCCGTACGAAGTTCCTCAAAGAAGAGGCGAATGGCGTATTCAAAGGGTCTGAGTTAGTCAAAGTCGTTGGCACGACGCAGGATGTCACCGAAGTCGTTCTGATTCAGAGAGAACTGCAACGCTCACAGGAGCAGCTCAAAAGCATTAATATCGAACTGGAAGGAATGAATCGCGAACTCCAAGATGCTAATAAACGGATCGATCATCTGGCGAGAACTTTGGAAAACATGCTCCATCTCACGACGCATATTTCGGATACGGTGCAGGGCAACGTTACGGATTTTCTTAACCAACTCCTGACGATTTCCTTATTTTTGGTCGAAAACATACAGTACGCCAGTGTTTTCGTGAAAGAAAACAAACAGTATGTCCTCAGATACACCCGCCGGCCTAAGATGAGCAAAGGGATCCTCCCACAAGTGGAAGCGCCTCTTTTCGAGCCGTTGAAAAACCGTCCGATCCATATCGAATGGGATAAAGTCGTGAAAGGATCGGCTTTCGATCAGATCAAAGCGGGTTTAGGCGCGTACGTTAACGATCTGAAAGAATCGCTTTTCATTCCCCTGACCGTAAAGCAGGAGGTCTATGGAGCGCTGTCATTGGAAGCTTTGAATACCTACCCCGGTAAAATACAGGAAGAAGATAAGCGAATCGCCGAGTCTCTGGGGAACATCGGGTCTTCCTTCCTGACGCTTCAAAATGCTTTGGCGGCGCAGGATCAGTTCCAGAAGGAATTGATCCTGTCGATGATCCAGATCCTTGAGATATACGACCCCTTCACGAAAGGGCACTCGGAAAATGTTGCCAAATACGCTTTCGCGATCGCCCTGAAGCTGAAGATGGACAAAGAAAAAGC
>JAAYCF010000078.1 GCA_012744415.1 Thermotogaceae bacterium | reverse complement strand
TCGACAGCGGCTTTTCGGCTTTCTTCGGCGAGTTTTCGGATCTCTTCGGCCACCACGGCGAACCCCCTTCCGACTTCGCCGGCTCTCGCCGCTTCAATCGCCGCGTTGAGCGCCAATAAATTGGTTTGCTCCGCGATAGAGCCGATGGATTCGACTATGGCGCCGACGTTTTTGGTTTTTTCTGAAAGCGAGCCAATCACGTGCGCTGTTTTTTCGGTTTGATCGTTCGCTTTGTTTGAGGACGCGACGACGCCCTCCAGCGCTTTCTGGCCTTCATAGATGGCTTTGGTGCTTGCGTTCGCCACTTCCGTCAACTCTTGGGAAGAATGGGAAACGTTTTGGGCGCTCGCGGCCACCTGTTCGACCGCGGAGGAGACTTCCAGGAAGAGCGAAGCGGTGGATTCCGTTTCCCGCATCACGACGCCCGCCTGCTCGGAGAGGTGCTCGGCATCTTCACTCGTTTTGACTGCCGTCTGAGTCAGGCTTTCCGAAGAATCATTGAGTTGGACGGATGAATCGGATATCGCCGTCATCGCTTTTTTTAGTATATCCGCCATCTGATTCAATTTACCGCCGATCTGGGAGAATTCGTCTTTTCCTTTGATATTGAAGGTTTGAGTCAGGTCTCCGGCCCCAAACTTTTCGATTCCCGTCGACATCGTTTTTAACGGTTTCGTCGCGACTCTGCCGATAATGAAAGAGACGATGATCCCGACGGCCAGGATGGCCAAACTGATCGCTATCAACGTATTCCCTAACTGATTGGCGGGTTTGAACATGACCTCCGGGAAGATGCCCGTCGCAACCGACCACTCGTTCACCCCCACGGGGGTATAACTCAAATGCCGCTGCGCGCCTTCGTAGTAGTAGTCTGCGGAACCCGTTTCCTGTCGTATCATCTTTTGGAGCATTTCGGATATATCCGCATATTGTTTGTCTTTTTTCGCTTCTTCGATATAATTCACCTGGTTTAGAACTAAATCAGTATTTTGATGCGCGATCATGGTGCCGTTTTTGTCCACCATATAGGCGTATCCTTTGCCCCCCATATCGATGGAGACGATGATGTCGGACAACGTTTTCGCGTCCATGCGTCCGATCAAAACCGCCGAGACAGCGTTCTTGGCATCGTGTATCGGAACGGCGACCATCACGACGAGCGAATTCGTAACCCGGCTTAAAATCATGTCGGATACATTAGAGACCCCCTGAAAGGCTTTTTTCACGTAATCGCGGTCGCCCAAATTGGCGGTCGTTTCATCGGCATAGCGCGCGATCCCGTCCTTCCCGACGACGGCCATCGCCAAATAGCCGATGCGTTTGGTTTCTTCGAGCAATGCCGACTTTTGAAGGATCCAATCCATCGAGCGGATATCAGGACGGTTCGCCGCGCCCTCCGCTTCCGCAAGGAAACGCTCTTCCTTCAACCGGATAAATCTCGCGGCATTCTCCGCTTCATTCGCCAGCGAGGCATTGGCTTCCGAAAGCAGGGATTGGCGCGAGAAGAGATAGGACAGGATCCCGATCGCGCCGCAAGCGGCGATGAGAAGAATGGACATGAACATAATCAGCTTGACCCCAAAAGATCGTATCTTCATGTGTCTTTCCCTCCTCTTAGACCTGAGCTTTTTTTCGGTAAAGAATCGCACACTTTGTCATACACCGGTAAGCTTTTTAAAAAGAAAGTTAAACTCATACAACCGATAATGAGCCGAGTTGCTTCAAAATGGTTACTATATATTATACCAAAATATACGATTACGTCAAGTGCTTTCGCGTAATTATTGATACTGTAAAAACTATCCGAAAGACGGAAAACTGTAAAGAATGTTCTCGTTTGTAAAGGGGACTATCTTTACGGTTTGATCCTCTATCCTTCAAAAAGCCTCGATTATGCTATAATCGTACCCGTTAATGGGAAACATCAACGTGTGCTGCTCCCGTTAACATCCGCGTGAAAGTCCTAGATTCCCTGAATTCTTGTTCAATCCGCAAATCGTCCGAAGGGGGAGCGCTATGTTTACTGCCGTTTGGAAAGATCATTACCAACTGTTGTTGGATCATCTTCTCGAAGCTGTTTACATCGTGGATCGGAGCCGGCGTATCTGCTACTGGAATCAGATGGCGGAAAAGTTATCGGGGTTTTCGAAGGAAGAGGTTGTCGGACACTCGTGTCAGGAAGATATTCTGGTCCACGTGAACGGGCAAGGGCAACATCTGTGCCTGGGGTTGTGCCCGCTCGCCAAGACGATGGAGGATGGCCAGCAACGTTCCAGCCTGATTTTCATGCACCATAAGGACGGCTACCGCCTGCCGGTACACGTCAAAACGGTGCCGCTCTATGGCGAAAATGGGGAAATCGTCGGGGGGATGGAGCTATTTAACGTTTCCGTTCCCATTGATGAATCACTAAAGAGAACCCAAGAATTGGAACGGTTATCTTATTTGGACGAGCTGACCCGCATTCCGAACCGCCGTTACTTCATCACCACCCTCCAGCGCAAGCTGGTGGAGTGGGAACATTTCGGAGCGCGATCCGCGGTTTTTATCGCCGATATCGACGGATTCAACGATTTTAACAACCGGTACGGGCAGCAAGCCGGAGACCAGGTATTGAAGATGGTGGCGATGACCATGATCAAAAGCATGCGCGGGGATGATTTATGCTGCCGGTGGAGCGGCGAGGAATTCGTCGGCATTGTCCAGACCGGAAAGTCCGAGGCGCTGAAGGAGATTTTGGAACGAATTCGTATGCTTGTGGAAAACTCCTATATCATTGACGGAGAGAATCGTTTGCAGGTCACGCTTTCGTTCGGGGGAACCGTTGTTCGCCGCTCGGACCGTGAAGAGTCTTGGATTAAGCGGGCCGAATCGCTCTTGCAAGAAAGCAAACGCAAAGGGTGCAATCAAATAACCGTCGATTGAGCGGGATAAACCGCCGGGAATCTGCGGTTTTTACTAAAAAAGGGATACGCGGGAGGAATCGACTATGAAAATAATCGTGGCGGAACGGGCTCTATCTTTGTTCTCGGAAGGATTTTCCTGTTCCCAAAGCGTAGCGCTGGCCTTTCTGGAAAAGACCGTTGATCCGGCTATTATCGCCGCGCTTTCCGCTTCTTATGGAGGAGGTATGGGGCGGTCGGGTCAAACTTGCGGCGCGATCAGCGGGGCAGTGATGGTTATCGGATATTACTATGGCCAATGCGCGCCGATCGAATCCGAAAAGAAGGAGCGGGCTTACGGATTGGTTCAAACGTGGGTAAGCGCTTTCCGAGAGGAGTTTGGCCATACGACCTGCAACGGGTTGCTCGGTTTCGATATCGGCATCGAATCCCAGCGGTTGCTCGCCAAAGAGCAAGGGCTGTTCGCCTCCCGATGCCCCCGCTTCGTTCAAAAAGCGGCAGAGATGACCCAACAATGGCTCGAAGTCTATCCGATCTCCCGATCGCGATAAAGGAGTCGATCCTTTTGTCCCGTTGGTCCCTCATACGTTTTTCCGGTTATGCTTTCTTCTTCTTCGCAATGGCTCTGTTTGCCGCCGTTCTTTCTTCTGTGGCGAACGTTTTATCAGGGGACGCGCTGGCGCGAATCATCGACCAAATCGTCGCCCAGGACAAGAACGGGCTCGTTCGGGTAGGCCTTTGGTCATTGGGAATATTGGTTTTGTCAGTCCTTTCGGTATTCTTTCAAAAATACTTTTCCGGTCATTTTGCCGAACGCGTCACCGCCCGTTTGCGCGAACAAGCCAGTTTAAGCCTTGCTCAAGCGAAAGTTTTCGCAATGAGCGCGCACCATTCCGGCGATTTGATCTCTCGCTTGTCCAACGATATCGGTCTGTATCAAGAATATCTTCAAACGGATCTGCCGGCGCTCCTCTCGGGGGTGTTATCGGCTCTTTTGGCCCTCGCCTATATGTTCTACCGCAATTGGTTGCTCTCTTTGCTCCTCTTGGCGACCTTGCCCGTCATCATTATCGTTTCAACCCTTTTAAGCCAGCCCCTTTCAAAGCGCCAGGAAGAAGTCCAACAATCCCTGGCTCGAATCAACGCGCAAGCGAAAGAAAACGTAACCGGGGCGGAAACCATACGCGCCCTCAGCTTAAAAAATATTCTTCGGGAGCGGTTTAACCCCGTTGAAGCCCGATGGTTCAGGTCTTCTATCCGAGCGGGGCATCAGTCGGTCCTCTTGACCGTTGCCGGTATCACCCTGTCTTTTTTGCCGTTTTTGGTCGTTTTCGGCTTCGGCGGCCTTCAAGTCCTTCGCGGAGAGATTTCCGTCGGGATGCTTTTTGCTTTCATTCAGCTTCTCAACCTGATCGCCTTTCCCCTTCAAGAGCTCCCGGTCTATTTGGGAAAGGTCAAGGCGGGAGCCGTCGGTGGGAAACGGGTTCGTGAACTGCTCGACGTTCAAAAAGAGCCCGAGGCTGGTGTCAGCGCGAACGTTGCCGCCAAACCGCAAATTCTTTTCGAGAACGTTACCTTCTCCTATCCCGGGCAAAAGACGCCGTGCCTGAAAGCCCTCTCTTTTCGTATCGATCCCGGAGAAAAGGTGGCATTTGTCGGTTCCAGCGGTTCCGGCAAATCAACCGTTCTAAAGATGATCGCGGGCGATCATTTCCCCGATGAAGGCCGTTTGTTGGTGGGCGGGCTGCCAACAACCGAGTGGTCTTTGCCGGAGCTTCGTAATAAGATGGGAATTGTGACGCAAGAGACCTTTTTGTTCGATACCTCCATCGAAGAAAATGTTCGGTTAGGAAAAGCGGACGCGGAGAAAGAAGAAGTAGAACGCGTATTAGATATGACCAAGATGGATGCTTTTACCAACCGGCTTCCCGAAAAGTCCCTGACAACCGTTGGAGAGCTCGGCGGAAGAATCTCCGGAGGTCAAAAACAACGGCTTTGTCTCTCTCGTGCGATGATTCGAAAAGCGCCGATCCTGGTTTTTGATGAAGCAACCAGCGCTCTGGATAACGAAACGGAGCGGCAGATCCTTGCCTCCATCCGTTCGGAATAT
>JAAYCF010000077.1 GCA_012744415.1 Thermotogaceae bacterium | reverse complement strand
TCGGGTTTCCTTTTTAATCTTTGCATAAGTGTAAATAGTTATTGAAATAACAATTCATGCTATAATATTATTATACTCTTGAAAAGAAACGACCTCTTTTCTAATTTATTCCCAAACGAAGACATTATCAAGACAACTTTGAAAACAGTGAAGTGAGCCTCTATCGCCTTGTCACCCCATATCGAGCCGGATCAAGAGGTTATCACGCGATTAAACCGGTTATTGTCCGATAACAGGGGTTTATGATACACTATAAAATGACGAGGGTATCGGTTTCGCACGCATCCGTAACGGGTTTAAGAAGGAAAGAGGGCGTCTTTTCTCTTAAAGCCGCTTCCCCACGGAGTAAAAGGATTACCCGTTGCAGCGAAGATTTTTTTCGTTACGGAAGCGTATAAGAAAAAACGGCGTTCCACCCGATGACGGAATCGATTTCGGTACCCTCCCGGCATCGGGCATTTCAGTGAGGTTTTTTCAATCTATCGAACGGACTGGAGGATTATGAAGATCGTTGGTTTTTTCATAGTTTTTGTGCTCCCAGGTTCCCTCGGTTTCTCCCAGTCAGGGACGGGGAGCGTCATACCCACAGCGGAAAGCGGAACGATTCATTCCATCGTATGGGGGCTCTTAGGAATCGCGGTTGTGACTTTACTCGTCCTCGGCATGAGAAAATTTCTTCTTTTCAAAAACCGCGCGCTGGCTCAAGAGTCGCTCCGTTACCGTGAAAAAAACGATGAACTGGTTCAAGCCAACGAACGACTGAATACAATCTACGGGGAACTTCAAAAAGCCTATCAGGATTTCGGGGAATTGCTCGAACGGTTTGAATCGATCGTCGAGGTTTTGTCCAAGGTCGGGAATAATGAACTGGATGAAAAATCTTTCTTTGGGTTGTTCTTAGGCGCCGCGCTGAAGATCATTCCGATCGCGAACTATGGCACGGTCTCTTTAATCATGGACCACGAATGGCGGTTTATCGCGGTCGAGGGATATGACGGCGAACGGTTGATGGTCTTGCGTCTTCCGGAAGAGAATATCCGCCATATCTACGAGGTTACGGTAGTGGATGCCTTGTATGACCGTTACGAGCGAGACATCGACGAATCTGTCAGAGATCCTTTGAAAGAGGCGGTCAAGCCCTTCAAACAATCTCTATTGACGCCGTTTATCGTCGATGGCAAGTTCTATGGAACGATGGCGCTGGACATCGCCCGTGAGAACGAAGCCACTTTTACCGATGGCATGAAGAAAGTTATGACCGCTTTCTCGAAGATCGCTTCCGCCTTTTTGGCCTTTAAGCGCCAATCCGTCAGTCAGGGAAAGTTCCAGAAAAATATCATCCTATCCCTGGTGCGCGCATTAGAATACTACGACCGGTACACCCGGGGGCATTCCGAACGTGTGGCCCGTATCGCATCCCTGCTGGCGGAAGCGGCCGGACTGGACCGGGAGAGCATTCGCAAGATCTATTGGGCCAGCTTGGTTCACGACGTCGGAAAGATTTACGTGCCCCAGCTGATCCTAAATAAAGCGGGCAAATTGACGGAAGAGGAGTTTGAAGAGATCCGAAAGCACCCGGGAAAGAGTTATGAGATCATCAAGGAAACGGAAGGGATGGATGAGATCGCTCAGATGGTGCGGCACCACCACGAACGATGGGACGGAACGGGGTATCCCGATCGCTTTATCGCCGAAGAGATACCGATCTCTTCGCGGATCATCACGATAGCGGACGCTTACGACGCCATGACGAGCGAGCGCCCTTATCGCAAAAGCATTCGTAAAGCTTCTGTAATTGAAGAGTTCCGAAGAACTAGCGGAACACAGTTCGATCCTCGATTGACCAATCTCTTCATCGGAATCATCAGTCGAACGGATTTCCAAGAATAAAGAAGGACAGAATTCGCGGGAAAAGCAAAACAAAAGAGGACTGCTCGAAAAAACTCGTGTCGTCGTTTAATAGAGAAACATGTTTTTGAAAGGAGAGTATGGTGGAAAAAGCGAACCGGAATCTTTTCACACTGGGAGTCGGAGTATTCTTTTTGGGGTTAGCAGTCATTTTTTTCGTTAAGGAGATCGACCTGTGGCCGTGGATTCTCGCCCTAATCGGCCTTGCTTGGCTCCCTTGGTCTTTAGCCACGAAGAAAGGGTGGTACGGTTGGAACGGGTGTGTCTGGCTGGTCGGACTGGCTTTGTTGTTTTATTTCCATATCTTCTGGCCCGGGATCTTGATCCTGATCGGCATCAGCATTGCCTTTGGCTCGCTGACCAGAAAAGCGCCGGGGAGTCCGTTTGTCAAACCGTGACGCGTCAGAGCTCCCCGATCGCGCTCACGCGCGGTTTTATTCCCACTCCGCGACGATGTAATTGGAATTGACCGGAAATACTTGCACTTGCTGGATGTTCTTCAGGTAAGTGTTCACATTCGCGAAGGTGTAATCGTAGACTTCATCCAGTGTGATCTGTTTGTTGCTGTCGACATCCGCGTCATAGGTTGAATTGAAAGCGCCCAGGGGAGCCGAGAGCCCGGTATGGCCCAATCCGTCGGCAAAGAAGAAGGAAAAGATGCCGTTCTGCAAGGTGGCGTCCTCCCAACTGCTCTC
>JAAYCF010000076.1 GCA_012744415.1 Thermotogaceae bacterium | reverse complement strand
GTCTTGATGGTTTCCGCCTGCTCTAGGGTTTCTACCAGGATGTGTTTTGCAGAAACCTTTTCATTGGCCGATATGATAGATTCTTTGTTGTTTTCATAGTATTCCTGCATCGCCAAGTCATCCACAGGGGAGATATCATCGATCGCGCTCTGTCGTAGCATATCTTCCCGATAAACCATGAGAACGAACTCGTAAAAATTCTCCATAGAGCCGTATTGCGCTTCCACCTGCGGTTTCGTTTCCGGATCGTTCGAAACGTTCATAACAACTTCATTCACTTGTTGTTCCAGCTTCAGCTGATCAATGGTGAGATTTTTCCTCATCGCATAGTAGTTCAGCAATTCCCGCTGTATTTTCAAATTGGCTATCTCGTATTTCAAGAAAATGCCGTCGAAAATCGGGTCAAAACTCTGATTCTGCGAATAATACTGAAGCATATAAGCGTATTCGTTCTCGAGGTCCTCCGCTGTGATACCGTACCCCGTCTCTTCCCCTTTTTCCTTAATCGAAACCACATATCCCGTCGCCGTGTCTACCGCCGCGAAGAGACCCACCGAAAGCAATACAAGCAATAGAAACCCTAACCCTTTTCTCAAAATAAAAACCTCCTTCGAATTAAGTGCAAAACTTATCCCATTGTTGATCAGTTATTTCTTAATTCCTCTCTCAGAAAGAAATCCCATCAACACGCGGGTTACATAAGACAAAAAAATATCCACAATGACCCATATCACTTGTAAGACGCAAAAAAACAAGAAAATCTGCCAAAGCGCGATACCCCGTATTCTACCAAATACATCCGGGAAAAAGACATCTGCGATCCCGTACAACAGCAAAGTCACACCGTTCAGGTAAAGACCTTTGAGCAGCCAGACCCAAGGACGTGAAGGCAACACCCGACGTAGGGTCACATATCCGCCAAAATACAACGCGTAGAGGACACCTACCATCTTGCCTGGCAAGAGGAAAAGCGAGAAACAGAGAACAGAAAGATAAGCGAGGATGCCGCAACGCCGCCGCGTATATGCGAATAAAAATTCCAAGGCAAAAGCGCTACACATCGCGATAGCCAAACGGCTTCCGGGCAAAGCGGACGCCAACCAGAGCGCTAGAATGGAGAAGGCGCTGATCAGTCCCGAGAGGGCGATTTCTTTTGTGCTCATAGGATCAGGCAGGCGTCGCCGAAAGAGAAGAAACGATATCCGTTTTCGATCGCTTCTTCGTAAGCGGACATGATCAGTTCCCGCGAAGCGAAAGCGCTAACCATTAACAATAGGCTGGATTTCGGCAGATGGAAGTTGGTGATCATCGCGTTCGTGTAGACAAACGGAAAGGGGGGATAGATAAAGAGTCGCGTATCTCCGCCGTAGGATCCGTCCGCCCGCTTCTCGAAGAAAGGGAGGCTTTCCAGAACGCGTACTGAAGTCGTTCCGATTCCAATGATCCGGCGTTTCTCCCGCTTGGCGCATTCGATCTTCCGTACCTCTTCGCTTTTCACATAAAAAGATTCGGAATGCATGATATGTCCTTCTATCGAAAACGGACATCCTTCGTCCTCCAGCGGGCGAAAGGTCCCAAGCCCGACATGGAGGGTGACCGTGCAAAACTCGGTTCCTTGTTTTTTCAAGTCCGCAATCAACCCGTCCGTGAAATGCAGTCCCGCCGTCGGGGCCGCAACCGCGCCTTCCTCTTCCGAATAGATCGTCTGATAGCGCTCATGATCGCGCAACGGTTCGCGAATATAGGGTGGAAGCGGAACGCTTCCGGCTCCAAAGATTAGATCCTTTAACGATTCCGGTTCCCGTTCTCCCGAATCGGTATTCCGTATTGAAAGATTCTTTCTGAACAGGAAGTCCCGACTGCCATCCGGATAGTGTTCCACGCAGACGCCGATTAAACGGCGATTCTGAAAATAAACGACCGTCCCTTTCTTTATCCGTTTTCCAGGCCTGACGAGGGTGTTCCATAAAGCTTCCGATTCGCTTTCGACAGAAAGACGTTTGAGCAGGAAGACTTCCGCTTGGCCTCCAGTCTCCCGACGGCCCAACAATCGCGCGGGAATCACGCGGGTATTGTTGATCACCAGGAGATCGGAAGGGAGAATATAATCGGGCAAATGGTAGAAGCGCCGATGCTCGATGGTTCGCGTGTTTCGGTTAATGACCATCAAGCGGGAGTGGTCCCTGGGCTCTACCGGATGCTGCGCGATCTTTTCCATTGGTAGGGTGTAGTCAAAATCGGATAGGTTCACTCGCCCTGGCTACCTCCCCAAAGCGTGTAGGTGTAGACGATGGAAGCGATACCGATGATGGTCCCGCCGATACCGACGCCAAAGGCATACCACAGCTGTTTCTTCACGTTTTCATTTTCGAGTTTCAATTGATCGTTTTCGATCTTCAGATAGTCCAGATCCTGCTGGACTTTAATGATCGTCGCGTTGCCCGCTTCCAGGTTCGAGACGCGTAGACCCAGGTTATTTTGGGATTCTACAATCGCCGGTATTTCTAAAGCGTTTCGCGCGGTGGCGTTTAATAAGGAGACTTCTTTT
>JAAYCF010000075.1 GCA_012744415.1 Thermotogaceae bacterium | reverse complement strand
TGCCAGTCGATGTCGTTCATCCCGTACCCGGCGCATCGCGCGACGTTTTCCACATCGTAGTGCCCGTGGCAAAATCCCACCATTTTTATCTTCCTCTCGCGGGAGATCAATGTGGTTCCTTCAAAGACGGGATTCGCCGCCAACAGCAACCACGCGTCCGGCGCCGTATCTTCCATCAACCGGGCGATTTTGAGAAAATACGCGTACTGGTTCCAGTTTGAGAGGGTGTAATAGTCCGAGACCATATTGAATTCCTGCGCGTCGATGCCGCGATAGTACCCGTGTTTTTCGCCGATCCCGCGGACTTTTTCCAAAAACGGGTGTCCGCCCACCAGCGCGGTGTTGATGACGAAATCGGCGCCGCAAACGGCTTCTTCCAAATCCGTGGTCTTCTCAAAGGCCAACTCTGCCCCGAATTCGTTCCGGAGCTTCGTGGCTAAAAATTGAACCCCTTCCAATCGGTTCGTGTCGATGTCCATGAGCCTTACGACGCTTTTAGAAAGGCATGGCGTTTTGCAGAGATCGCTGACCAGTTGCAGCGAGAAAACAGCGCTCCCCGCGCCGATGATGCTGATCGTCAATGGATTCATCCGTCTCCTCCTTCTTCGTCTACACAGGAAAATGACACCGGATAAAGTGTCCGCTGCTGATTTCACGGTATTGAGGTTCCTGTTCTTTACACTCAGCCTTTGCGAAAGGACAACGGGGATGGAAATGACACCCGCTCGGCGGATGGATCGGACTGGGTATCTCCCCTCGGACGACTTGCTTTTCGCGTTTCAAGAACGGATCCGGAATGGGATTGGAGTTCATCAGCAGGCGTGTGTAAGGATGAGCCGGATGGTCGAAGATTTCGGCTTTCGACCCCGTTTCGACAACCCGCCCCAAGTACATGACCGCGAGGTGGTTCGCAAAGTAGTCGACGATCGAGAGATTATGGGTGATGAACAGATAGGTCAACGCGTTTTGAGCCCGCGCTTCCTGGAGCATCTTGAGCACCATCGCCTGTACCGAAACATCCAGCGCCGAGGTCGGTTCGTCCAATACGATGAACTCCGGTTCCAGGACGATCGCTCGCGCGAAAGCAATCCGCTGCCTTTGTCCGCCCGAGAACTCGTGCGGATATCGGAACATGTGTTCTTCCCTTAATCCGACTTGCAATAAAACCTCGCGGATTTTGTCGCGGATCTCCATCTCGGAAATACCTTTGAAGTGTATCTTCAAGCCCTCTCCGATGACTGTTTTGACTAATTTGCGGGGATGCAGGGAGTTGTAAGGGTCCTGAAAGACAATCTGCATCTTCCGCCGGTAAGGCAGAAACGCTTTTTTATCAAGCGTCAGAATATCTTTTCCATCCATCGACACCATCCCCGCTGTAGGCGGTATCAGCTTCATCAGGGTCCGACCCAAAGTGGTTTTTCCCGATCCGGACTCCCCGACAACGGCAAAGATCGATTCCCGCGGTATCTCGAGATTGACGTCGTCTACCGCTTTCACGATCACATTTTTGGAAAAGACGTTTTTCTTCAGCGCGAAGTGTTTCTTAAGATTGGTGATCGTCATCAATGGTTCTACCATGGTTCTTCCCCCGCTTTTTTGGCCGATGGGCATCCGTCTTTCTGGCAAAGATAGCAGGAGACGTAGTGATGGGCGCTGATCTCCAGAAGTGGCGGCAACACGTTTTTACATTGGTCGAAGGCATAATCGCACCGCGGATGGAAACGGCAACCCTCCGGCGGGTCGACGAGGTCGGGAACCGTCCCCGGGATCGCTTTGAGCTCTCCCGGTCGTCCCACCCTCGGCACCGCGCGCAACAGTCCCTGTGTGTAGGGATGAATCGGATTCTGGAACAACTCTTTCGTCGGCGCCACTTCGACCGCATTTCCCGCGTACATCACGACGACCCGGTCGCAAAACTCCGCGACAATCCCCATATCATGGGTAATCATCATTACCGCGTTCCCCATCTTCTGGGTCAAGTCCGACAACAGCTCGAGGATTTGCGCCTGAATGGTCACATCCAGCGCCGAAGTGGGTTCATCGGCGATCAGCAGCTTCGGCTGCGTCGCCAGGGCCATTGCAATCATAACCCGCTGGGCCATGCCGCCGCTCAGTTCGTGCGGATACATGTTCTTCACGCGGGACGCATCCATGCCCACGTATCCCAGGATCTTTTCCACCTCTTCTTCGGCGTTCGCGGGGGTGGCCTTTTTCGCGTTCAACAACGTTTCCTTTATTTGGAATCCCGATTTGAATACGGGATTCAGAGAGGATTTCGGTTCCTGGAAGATCATCGAGATTTCTCGGCCGCGGATCTTGGTCATCTCATCTTCGGAAAGTTTGAGCAGATCTCGGTTTTCGAACCAGACTTCCCCTTCGGTGATCTTTCCGGGTTCTTCGATCAACCGCATCATCGCCTGCGCGGTGACGGACTTGCCACAGCCCGTCTCTCCGACAATGCCTAACCGTTCCTGTTTGTCCATCCACAGGTCCACGCCGTTCAGGGCCTTGATCAACCCGCGATAGGTATGAAAGATGACGCGCAACTGACGAACATCCAATAGGTTTCCGCGTTTGTCCATCGCTTACCTCCTCAATCTCGGGTCAAGCATATCACGAATGCCGTCTCCGAGCAGGTTAAATCCGAGAACGACGAAAACGATCGCGAATCCCGGGAAGGTGGAGATCCACCATTGATCGACGAGAAAGTTACGCCCGTCGCTTACCATCGCACCCCATTCGGGTGTCGGAGGCTGGACTCCCAACCCTAAAAACCCCAATCCGGCGGCCGTCAGGATGATTGTCCCCATCCGAAGCGTTAATTGCACGATAACCGGGGAAATGCACATGGGGAGCACGTGGAGGAATAGAATGCGCCCGGTTCCGGCGCCCACCGAACGGATCGCCTCGATGTACGGTTGCTCCTTGACCTTCATCGCTTCTGCGCGCGCTAATCGGGCATAGGTCGTCCAGTTCACCAGCGAAATCGCTATGATAGTATTGGTGAAATTGGGCCCCATCATGGCGGCAAAGGCCATCGCCAACACCAAACTGGGGAAGGCGAGGAACATATCGGTGATCCGCATGATAATGTCGTCAATCAACCCGCCAAAGTATCCGGCGATGATTCCGACGGTCGTCCCGAGCAGTCCGCTGATGGCCGAGACCAGAAAAATAATCCATAAAGCCATGCGGGAACCTTGGATCACCCGGCTGAAGATATCCCGCCCGAATTGGTCGGTCCCGAAGAGGTGTTCTTGAGAAGGGGGCTGCAAACGCACCGCAAAGTTTTGCGCGATCGGGTCGTAGGGCAGGAAGAGCGGCCCGAGGAAGGCGACCAGCAAGAAGATGACGATCAAGACGAATCCCACCATCGTCAGTTTGCTTTTCCGGAAGAGAAAGACCGTATGCTTGAGGTCGTCTATGTAAGGTTTGTTTTTTTCAAAGAAGCCTAAAGCGGTTTTTTCATTCGCCACGGTCATCACGTCCTCATCCTTGGGTCTAAAAGCGCGTACAGAAAATCTACGGCCAGGTTGGCCAGAGAATAGATAAAGGCGATGTAGATCGTCCCGCCCATTACCGCCGGATAGTCCAAAGAAAGCAACCCTGCCGTGATGTATCGCCCTAACCCAGGCCAGGAAAAGACCGTTTCGGTCAGTACCGCTCCTTCCAGCAATCCGCCAAAGACCAGGCCGATGATGGTGATCGTGGGGATCAAGGCGTTTCGTAAGGCGTGACGGTAAATCACGAGCCGTTTTTTGAGCCCTTTGGCTTTCGCTGTCCGTATGTATTCCTGCCCGAGCACTTCCAGCATGCTGGAGCGGGTGATTCGGGCGATCGAAGCGGTGGAATTATAGCCCAGGACGAAGGCAGGTAGGAGGATGTGGAGCAGTGCATCCCGGAAGACCTCCCAGTTTCCTGTAAAGAGGGAGTCAAACAGATACATCCCGGTGATCCGTTGGGGAGGATCCAAAAAGAAGTTAATGCGCCCGCCGCCGGGTAGCCAGTCCAATTTGTAGTAGAAGATGAGTATGAGGATCAGGCCGATCCAGAAGACCGGCATCGATACGCCGAGGATGGAAAAGACACGGGAAAAATTATCAACCATCTTGTTCCGGTGAACCGCCGAAAGGATCCCGAGAAAAACCCCGAGCACGATGGAGATGATAATGGCGACCAGAGCGAGTTCAATGGTGGCGGGGAAATAGATGCCGATATCCGTCATCACCGGATTGTTCGTTTTAATCGATACGCCGAAGTCCCCCACAACGGCTCCCTTAAGAAAGCTGAAAAACTGCTCGATCAACGGGCGATCATACCCTAATTGCGCCCGGAGTTTATCGATTTTTTCGGGAGGCGCATTCCCCCCCAGAATCGCTCCCACCGGGTCGGCCGGAATGACGTGCGCGATGAAGAAGACGATACACGCGACACCGAACAGCACCAATGCCATAAGGAGTATTCTTTTGATCAGATATTTCCATATATTCAAGATAAGTCCCCCTGACTAGGCTTAAAGGATTCTTCGGCTAAAAAAACCCCCCGCGTCCCAAAAAGAACCTAACGGGGTGACAGGGGGTTACCGATAAGATGATGCGAACAGTCTCTTATTTGTACAGTTTAGTGAAATCGAAGAGCATTCCGTATCCGACCGCGGCCTGTTCAAACCCTTTGAGTTCAACTCTTACCGGCCAGGTTTCAACCGTTTGATACAACATCGCAAAAGGCCCGTTCAGGAACCAGTAATCGGTGAGGATCTCGTACATCAATTCGCGTC
>JAAYCF010000074.1 GCA_012744415.1 Thermotogaceae bacterium | reverse complement strand
GTGATCTTATCAAGTTGATGTTTTCATTCCTTCGAGGTAGGCTTCGGACCCGTCAAATCCGCTTCTATTCTACCATTTAATTTTTCTGCTGTCAAGGCGCATTTTTACGCCGATTTAACACTTTCTCCGTAAATATCTTTAATAGCGAATTACCGTTAGTTCGTAAAACGAAATAAGTCCTGTCGACCCCCCGGGATTTTCCGGCTATCGGGGGTCGACAGGTATTTTTTTATTCGATTAAAAAGTCCGTTTCGCCTTTTTCTATCCCGTAATTTTCTTTCTTTAACCACTTTCTTTCACGTAGCACGTAGTAGCAAACCGAATCTTCTTCTTTTTTTGCTTTTTTTTGGACTTCGAGCTTAAGTTTTACGAATTTCGCTTCCGTTATTTCCCCTTCCAGTAGGGAGTTTTGTATCCACGTGAGGTATTTTCTCCCGATTTTCAGGACTTTATTTACCCGCTTTACGTTTACATCGTAAGCCATTATGACGTATAAGCCACTCACCCCCTTTTACCACGAATAATAGAAAGGCTTGTATGGTTTCATCCCCAATATCGCTTTGATGATTTTATACGCCTCGTGTCGTATGAGCGTTCTGAATGAGACGTTCCGCTTCAGTTGCTCGTGCTTGATCGTCTGGTTTAAGTGCTTCTCGTATTCGATCACGAAGATTTTCCTTCCTTCTTCGTTCAAATGGATGCCGCCCTCTACCCCTCTGAAGTGCTTTTCCGAGAGTTGATCCCTGTTTATGAGCGAGAATATCGTACGGTCAACGATGACTGGTTTGAAGATTTCGGCAATGTCCAAGTTTAGCGAAAATTTCCGGAAATTGGTTGAGTGCAAGAATCCGATTCGCGGATCCAAAGCCGTTTTGTATAGTTCTGTGAGCGTCGTCGAGTAGAGCAGACTGTTGCCGAAGCTGATTAGCGTGTTCATATGGTTTTCCGGGGGTTGCTTGGTCCGCTTTTCGAAGCTGAAGAGTTTGTTTTTTACGATTTCATCAAACGAATGATAGTACAGTTCTCTGATGTTCCCCTCTATCGCCATCAGTTCTTCAATGCTGCGCGTTTCTGGCAGTCGCTGTTGCAGGTGTTCAAACTGCCCCAGTGTTTCCGCGAATACCCGCTCCCGTCGCTTGTAGTAGTTTAAAATGCTTTTCATATTCGCGCTTGCCCCTTCAATAAAGCGCCGCGCGATTTCGAGGCGTCTGTTTTGATCCTGGTAACACAAGGCCTGTTGGAGAACGGTACACCCGTTCGACAGGTATTCATAAGGGTAAAAGGTTCCCGCGTAATGCCCAAAACGGTTGTAAAAGTGCATCGGAATCCGGTTCTGGGATAGGAATTCGAGAATGCGTTTGTTGATATCCACTTCTCCGAATACCTTGATCTCCGATACGTTTTCGATGGGGATATATTTGATTTCTCCCTCGCTTCGGAGACTTAAGGTGTTGTTTTCCCGATGGAATGTTCCGCTTTTGAAAAGGTAGATTGGATTCAATCCTTTTCCTCCTTTCGGAGAACTTTTCTCCTTAGCGGTTAGTGAAACTCGCGTTTTAGATTAAAGTGAAAGAAAGAAAAAAGATAACATGACCACCCCGACCTACGGCCGCCCCTCCGTAAAGGGGAATTACGACCAGCAAAAATCGCTGAATCCGCATTTACTGCAAACGCTTTTCCACTCTGGAGCCGGAGCTTCGCTGTCCGCAAGTTTCCTTAGCCGGTCGATCACCGCATCGAGCTCATATCGGTTTTGTTCATCCCACGCGATGTCGAGCGTTTTCTTTTCGAGCGGCACCATGATCCTTCCGACTGCCTTAACGCTCCGTTCTGAAAGCAACTTGAGGTAGAACAGCAGTTGGAGCTTCGCGCCTTGAAAGGAACGGGAGGATTTTTTTATTTCTCCGACGATCGTAACCGCCCCTTCCTTCCAAATAATGTCGATTTTGGCGCCGGGCAGTTCGATCTCTTTTTCGCCTTTCTCCTGATAACTGTTCTTGTGTATAAACCTCCCGACGATTAGAAACGGGTTTTCTTGCTCCGGCATAAACCTTCTGAGGGTCAACCAGGCTTGCAAGGCGCATGTGTGATAGGATAGTATCGCGGACCCCGTAATGAGTCGCTCATCGTCTTCCATTAAAGACATCTGTCACACTCCTTCGCGTTTGGCTTTTTATTCGAACTCCGCTTCTTCTTTCGAGGATGGCGGTACAGCAAATCCCGTTTCTTCGTTATAAATCTCTCCCACACCTTGAGAGCGAACGATGTATATTCCTTCCTCCAGTTCTTCGACAGCGGGGCAAGTTTCGTCTACTAAAAAACTATTCGTTTCTCGAATCCAGTTTTGCATTAACTCGTTCGACACGTCAATCGCGTGGCGCTGCAATCGGTTCCAAAGCCTCTTGCGCGTATCAAGGCTTTTATAGTCTTTCGATAAAGTCCTGATCTGTTCAAACAAATCGTGTACGTGGCCATCGGATTCGATTAAAACGAGCGCTTCCGGGATTCTTTTCCGTATGAGCGAATAGCGGTTTCCCCAGTTCCCGATTGTGATGTCATACCAGGCCCCTGTTTGAGAAACTGCCTGACGTAGCTCTTGGTAATACTGCCGGATTAAGGGCGCGGATTCTTTTTCCGAAAAGGATTCGGGAAGGGTTTTCCGCGTTGCGGAGAGATGGCGCGAGTCATAGACATAACTCGTAAAAGGATGCTCCTTTTCCGTTATGAATTCCGGCACATAAACCTTTCCAAGTGAGGCGCTTCGGTTTCGATTGCACCTTCCCGCGGCTTGGACGATACTGTCGAGCGGCGCCATATCGCGGATGACCCATTGAAAGTCGAGATCGATTCCGGCTTCAACGACCTGCGTGGCGGTTAGGAGGCATTCGTATCCCTCTTCAAGACATTTTTTTACGTTTGTTAACCTATGCGACCGATCCTCAGGGGTGACCCACCGCGAAAGGAAGAACAACTTACGGTCCCTTTCCTCCTGAGCGATCATTCGGTAAGCGCTGAGCGCTGATTGCCTTGTATTGAGTATGACCAATCCCGACCCGCTTTGCGGAACTAGAGAGGGAAGCGTCTCAAGCGGCGCTCTCCCAACTCTCGTTACCGTGTATCGGCTTGGGGCAGGACTCCGCGAAAGCGCAGCAACCGGCCGCGAGAGTTCGATTCCTTCTATGATTTCGGGTTGAGTTGCCGTCATGAGCAGGAATGTCGTATTCATCTTTTTCGACAGGAATTGGAGCGTTTTTCCGAACCCCGTCCAATAGTCCGAAGGGATGGATTGGACTTCGTCCAGAATGACGAAAGCGTCTTTCAACCGATGGAAGTTCATGGTATCGTTCATTCTCGGGCTGTAGAGTATTTCCCAAAAATGCGCGAAGGTTGTCACGATAAAGGGTTCGTTCCAATACCGATAGGCTTGAATAAAAGCGTTCTCTCCTTCAATAAGGTAGTGATCCTGCTGAACTTTCGGGAAGAGGTTTTGCGCAATCTCCGACACTTGATCGACGATGCTGATGAAGGGGAGGCAATAGACGATCGTTTTCGGATGCATCCTCAATGCGGCTTCTATCCCCAACAGGGTTTTTCCTGCGCCCGTCGGGAGGCTCAGGGTGTACATCCCGCCGTTTTCCATCTTGTTCACTTTATCCAAAACAGCCTGCGCCAACTGCTTTCTCCATCTGGATATGTCCGACGGAGGCAAGGCGCTGGTGATTTGAGCGTAGGTTAGTTTTCGTTCGGGCTTCTCATAGCGAAATGGTTCCAGATTCATCGCGTCCATACGGTCCGCCGTCGTCAGCATTGAAGCCAGAAGCCGTGCCCGGTACCAATCTTCTTCGTCCCATCCTGTCTGAAGAAGATGGTCCAAGAAGGTGTGGAACTTCGTTTCCGACAGTTTGTAACCTGGTAAAACCGCTTCCATTGCTTCACCGATATCTTCTATATCTCGCGAGAACCAATAATTTCTAACGGCGTCGATATTCTGGAATTGGCCGTGATGATTCCGCACCAATTCCGTGAGGAATAAATTTCCGGATTGTTGAAGCGTAAAGAAAGAGGAGGGTCCGGCGTGGGAATACCGAACCCTTGGGTTGCATAGATGCTTTTGGAACTGTGGATGTTCTTTCGCGATGTCATGAGATAGCGCAATGACCGCGATCTCCTTCGGATCGACTTCGAATTCGTGCCAACGCGCGATTTCGCCGATTGTCCTTTCGACGCCCCTCAAATGGTCGATCAGCATCTTGTCGGGGTGGCTTTTACCACGGAGCGAACCAGGAAACGGCATCTCCTCCAACATAATTCACCTCAGTTTCGTCTTCTTCCCTGAAAATGATCGGGGCGTTTTCGGTTTTGTACAATACGTTCACAGTTTTTTGCAGTCTTCTTGTCATGCTCATCTGTAACGGAATAAGCGTTTGGTTTAGGTTTCCCGTCTTCCGGATATCGATCTTGGGGATCCCGGCTCCAACTGGGAGCACCGAATCAAGAACGGGATGTATCGGCGATTTCAGGATAGGGAATTGGCCTACCCAGTCAATCGTCGCTTCGCAATAGGCGACCCCGAGAAAGGGAGAAAAATGGAAGTTCCTGTTTCTTAAGCTCTCACATAGCCTTTCTTCAAGCGGGCCGTCGACGTATATCCGATAAGAAGGATCCCTGACGAATTGATGTTTTATTTGCGTGTGGTCGGACATTTTATAGGT
>JAAYCF010000073.1 GCA_012744415.1 Thermotogaceae bacterium | reverse complement strand
TGACCGTTTTGCCAGCCTAACCGTATCTCCCCGGCAAAGTCGCCGGTCAAAGGATCGATCTGGAAATCGGAGAATCGCGCGACTTCAACGGCGGACCGTTCGCGCAAGTCTTCCCGCGTCATCGTCCCCGGGCCGACTTTCATCAACGGATAGTATCCCGTTGCCTGACGACCTAGATAGAAGGTAAAACGCCGCTCCCCCCACAGTTCCCGCACTTCGCCCTCACGGATCACCGTCAGCGGTTCCAAAAAAGATCCTTCCTGGTCGTAGAGACAGGAATTCGGGTTATTTTCAAGGATCGGAACCATCGTCAGCGTCAAGAGATCCCCGGTAGGGTTCATCCCCTGAATCGGGCATCCAGGCTGCGCCAGGGAGCTTTTTTGATAGACGGATTCCGCGCTGGTTTGAAAGGCATAGTAAGAAAGGAATTCGCCGACCGCTTCTCGCGACAACACCACGGGGTGTTCTCGAGCTGATCGTGTGGGTCGCGCTTTCGCGCGTTCCTGTACGAGATAACGCTTCTGGGACATTTCTTTCCGTACGCTATCCGCATCGACAGTTTGGGCGTGCAAGTATTCGATCAGTTCGACTTCCTCCCTTTCGCCTTTCCAGTCTAAAACCACTTCGGCAAATATGCGCGGAGAGGTAAAAGAGACGAAAACGCCTCTGGAATTTCGGATGGAGGTCGTGACGTTCTCAAAAACGATCTCGCAGGAGTTGATTCCCCCCTCCGGGTCTTCCATTCCATCGAACAACGCGTTCAGATAGACTTCCGCAGCGAAAGCCGAGGTTTGTGTCGTTTCGAAGCCCTTCACCCGAGATTCCTCGGGGATGGGGAAATACGTATTTTTCAAGAACTTCGCGCTTTCGATGCCTTTTTCAATCATTGTTTTCGCTTCCGAAAACGATAAGGTTGGATGCAGCGATAGTTGGTAGAGTCCCCGGTAAAATTCTCCCTTCTCTTCAAAATCCCGGTACAATACCAGATCAAACTTTTCGACGTTTTTCGCCCGCCGCATATCAAGTTGCCGACGAATGAAAAAGTATTCTTGCGTATCGCTTCGCTTGACCGTCAATCGCCAATCAGACAAAGCGCGCTGATCCGCCATCCAGTTCACGAGATCTTCCACAGCGAAAGCCCGATCCCTTGCCATTATCCCAACCTCGCTTTCGTTTTGATGTACGGACCGCCGTCCGATACTTTTACGAACTCTTTGTATCCTTTGCCGCATGCTCCGGATCCGGATAACTCAAAATCCCCGGAGACCATGGAAATGTCCGCCAGCAGGTCGGGGACGTAGCCGGTCATAATAATCGGTGAAAACACCCTGCCGGTCACTCTTCCGTCTTTGATTTCGTATCCGTAATGAACCATGCATTGGATACCCCAGTTTTTCGGATCTTCCATCCCACTAGCCATCTTTTCGAGAAGAACCCCATCAGAGATGCTTCGGATCATCTCGTCTTTGGTTTGCTTACCTGGCTGGAAAAAGGTGTTGGTCATCCGCGCGTAGGCTTTCCGTTCATAGGACTCCCGCCTTCCGTTCCCGGTCGGGGGCGTCTTCAGCCGTAAAGCCGACAGGAGATCGGAGATTCCCGACTTGAAAATCCCGTCTTCGATGATAGTCGTGTCGCTACCGAGAACCCCTTCGTCATCAAACAGGTACGAACCGGGTTGATTTGCCGCGGCCCGCGCGCCATCGTGCATCCGGACAAGGGGAGAACCGATCGGTTTCCCCAAATAGGCTACCGACTTCGCGCGACGCTTGACGAACATATCCATCTCCACTCCGTGGCCAAAAGCTTCATGAGCCAATAAACCGGAGATCTCGGGAGAGCAGATGACTTCATAGACCCCTGGCGGGATCGGTTCCGATTTCAACAACATCAATGCTTCCCGAAGTGTCGGCTCGATCGCTTGTTCCATCTCTTCCACGATTTCAAGCCCTCCTTGCCGCGCGATACCGCGAAAAGCGTACTTCGTGTTTTCTCCTTCTCTAACAATCGGATTGATGTAGCATTGAACCATACGATAATTCTGGGAAAGCTCGCGTTTCCCGGAGAGGTAAAGTTTGTTCCATTCGGTCTCTTCTATCGCCAGTTTGAGGTCGACGACCGCTTCTGATATAGCCAAACCTCGCGCCAACATATTTTTCATCGCATCGATATGTTGTGAAACGGTCCAAGTATTGGGCCGGATGAGGCAAGGACCCGTATAAGAGTCGACGAGAGGAGATTCTTCATATTCCGGATATCGGAAGCTTTCGAAAGATCGCAGCTTCGAGAATTTCAAAGCCTCCGATATTTCGTTAAGATCGTCGGGGATATGATTGAAAGCATATTCGGAGAACGCGCCGTCTTTGTAGACGCGGATTACAAAACCTCGGCTGTTCCACAGGGCGTCTCGAATCGTGCAATCGTAACGCGACAGCCCATAACGCGTGCCGGCGACATCCGTTCCTAAAATCGACACAAAAGCGTATTCCTTTTCCAACGTGGCGATGATAGACTGCATCATTGGTTTCGCCCGCTGCAAAAACGGAGATAGGGTGGCGTTCGGCGAATGCGGGACCGACATCGGCATTATCTCCGTTTCGCCGTAAAGTTTCCCGTTTTTGGAAAGGCGCCACCGCTTTGCAGAGTTCCTTGAAGGGTGTTGTTGTCGATAACGACCGCATTGAACGTGACTTCTCCATTGTAGAAGGATTTTCCCGTGAAGGTCAGTTCATTACCGCTGATAATCCGACCGATCACGTTCGTCGTCCCGAAGTTGTCTTTCCAGGTAATGGTGATGGATGTGTTCCCGTGGGTGATACTGGCGCTCATCTTTTCATCGAAAATGCCCAGCTTCCAGGAAAATTCCCATTGACCGGTGAGGTTGAAGCGCAGGGAACCACCTCCCGACTGAGCCCAATCCCAGGTTCGGTTTTCGTAAAGAACCACTTTTCTGCCATCATCGGTTGTCGCGATCATCGGACCGCAAACCAGGGTCGTCACGAATAAAACTGTCAATAACGCGAACAAGATGTTTTTCATAAATCTCCTCCCTCAATCAGTAGAATCCGTTTTCAATAGGGTAACCTCAGGTAGAATGGACATACGGTTGTAATGGTGGAGAATCCAATCCAAATCTTTTTGAAAGCCTTGACGTCTTAGGGTTTTTGCGTGGGTGGTGCCATTGAAGACGGTCCTGATCTGGAATTCATCTTGCAACCTTTCTACAATCGACGCGGCTAAAGCTTTCTCATCCGTCTCCGTTTCCTCATCGTATTGCTTCAGGGAATTCCAAAACAGCGCGGCCACACAAAAGTCCTCCATCGAAAACCGGTTCTGGCTCCCCGAACACAAAACGGCCACCCGCTTCCCCTCGCGCGCTCCGAAGGCGAGATTCCGCTCGATCCAAGATACGGCGGCCTTAAGATTGACCAAAGAGAGGGCTACCATTCTGCCCGTTCCGTATCCAAATCCTACCGCAGCGCGGCTCCCGTTGGAGGTTGCCAACACAACGGATCGTCCCGTCAAAGAGCGGGTTTCCAGTTCCGAGGGCGAATTGCCCCCGTCAAACCCCGGAGGGGCAAATCCTCCCCGCTCCCCGTATAAAAGAACCTCGGGATGCCGTTCTTTCCATCGTTCGGCGGCGGAAACGCCCGCGGCCAGGAAAATCTTTTCGGCTCCGCAATGCGCCAGCGCCACCATCATGCTGCTCGCTCGGTAGACATCGATTAAGAAACAGATTTCCGACGGTTCGTAATGCGCTTCACACCCGGGAAAATAGTAAGGAATGAGGTCGATCTTCATCCGGTTACTTTATCAGCTCAAAGTCGATCTCACCGCGGACATAATCGATGTCTTTGACGCGCACTTCCAGAATATCTCCGATTTTGTAAACCTTTCTGGTTCTTTCGCCGACTAAAATATTCCGCTCCTCATCGAGGATGAAGTAATCGCTAAGCGTCGAGATCGGAATGAG
>JAAYCF010000072.1 GCA_012744415.1 Thermotogaceae bacterium | reverse complement strand
TCACCGCTCTATATGCAGTTTTCGGATCTGAAGATCATTAACACCTATTGGGCGTTGATCCTGCCCTACCTGACCTTCTCCTTGCCGATGACGATATGGATTCTCCAATCCTTTTTCAAGCAAATTCCCGACGCTTTAACCGAAGCGGCCGTCATCGATGGGGCCGGCCCGATGCGGGCGTTGTTCCAGATCATCTTTCCTTTAGCCGCCCCCGGAATTTTCACCGCGTTCATTCTCACCTTCATTGGTGCGTGGAATGAGTTGCTCTTCGCATCGATTTTCATCACTGACTATCGAAAATTCACGGTTCCCCGCGCGTTGACGCTCTTTTCAGGCCAGTATACCTCCTCCTGGCAGCTTATCGCTGCCGCGAGCGTCGTGATTACGTTGCCGCTGATCGTGATGGTGCTATTGCTCCAGAAATGGATCGTCGCCGGTTTAACGGCCGGCGGTGTGAAGGATTGACGAAAGGAGAGGGTGTCATGGACAAGTCGTGGTGGAAGGGAGCGGTTATCTATCAAATCTATCCGAGGAGCTTCAAAGACGGGAATCAGGATGGGATCGGGGATCTCGACGGCATTACCGAAGAGTTGGACTACATCCGGGACTTGGGCGTGGACGCCATTTGGCTTTCCCCGATCTTCCGCTCGCCGATGAAAGATTTCGGCTATGATATCAGCGATTATCGGGAGATCGATCCGCTTTTCGGAACGATGGCCGATTTCGACCGCTTGTTGGAGGCGGCGCACGAAAGAGGCATTAAAGTGATCCTCGATCAGGTCTACAATCATACCTCCGATCAGCATCCCTGGTTCAAAGAATCTTGCTCTTCGAAAGACAACCCGAAAGCCGATTGGTACGTTTGGGTGGATGGGGAGAAAGGGACGCCGCCGAACAATTGGTTATCCTATTTCGGGGGCGAGGCGTGGGAATGGGTGGAAACCCGGAAGCAGTACTATCTGCATCTTTTCGTGAAAGAGCAGCCGGATCTGAACTGGCGTCACCACGAAGTTCGAAAGCAGGTGATGCAAAGCATCAAATTTTGGTTGGACAAAGGCGTCGACGGATTTCGATTCGACGTGGTCAATCTTTTCTATAAAGACGATCGGTTGCGGGACAACCCGGTTAAGTATCCGGAAGAGCCCATCGCATTTAACCGCCATTATCACCTCTACACACGCGATCGGCCGGAAACCGAGGGCGCTGTCGAAGAGATCCGGGAGCTGATGGACTTCTATGACGATCGGGTTTCCATCGGAGAGGTGGCGACCGAACTAGGGCAGGCGCAATACTTCGCTTATACGCGCCCGAACCGCTTGAACCTGGCCTTCAACTTTGATTTCAAAGAGCTCCGGCCTTTCGCGGCTAAAACCTATACCGAGCACGTCAAACTCAACGAGTCGGTGTTCCGGGACTTCGCCTGGCCGAGCTATGTGCTCGGAAATCATGACTCCAAACGCTTTCTATCCAAACTGGGCGAAGGCGAAGACGCGTTGCGGAAAGCAAAGGTTCTCGCCGCGCTTCTGTTGACGCTCAGGGGGACACCGTTCATCTACTACGGAGAAGAAATCGGGATGCGTGAAGCGGAGATTCCTTATGAAAAAATCGTCGATCCGCAAGGCAAAAACCTGTGGCCGAAAAACGTCGGGCGGGACGGGTGTCGTACGCCGATGCAATGGAACTCCGGTCTCTACGCCGGGTTTTCGCGAACGGAACCTTGGCTGCCTATCGGAGGGGATGTTCAGGAAGTGAACGTGGAACGGCAAAAAGCGGATCCGGCTTCTATGCTCCAGTATTACAAACAGTTGATACGGATCCGGAAAGCCTCCGACGCGCTACGCTTCGGCAGGTTGGAATTCTTGGAGACCAAGGAAGAAGCGCTGATGGCTTTCTTCCGGATCGGAGAATCGGAAAGGAACCTGGTTCTTCTCAATTTCGGAGATCGCGCGATCGGTCTGAATTTAGAGGATTTCGGAGTTAAAACCTGGCGTTATCTGGGCGGTACAACATCTCATCCCGTAGGTTTCTCCGGTCTTTCCCTCTCTCTCGAACCGTACGAGGCGGCGATTCTCGAAACCAATTGAAAAAACGGGCGCACAAGGCTTTTTTTAAGTTTAGCTGAACCATAACCATATTCCCAAAGTGATCATTAAAAGGCCGCTAATCGCTTTGAATACCTTGGCGCTCTTTTCGGTCATCTTGTACTTGCCCAGCGTCAGCGAAAAACCGACAACGATCAACCACAACGGAAGGATGTAGGCGATATTATAGAGGACAAGGTAGAAGTATTTCGCGCCGAGCGCGATCTGCCTTTCGGTTAGTATTTTCGAGAATAACGCGGGCAATCCCATCGTACATGTTAGTTCGATCAAATTGACGAATAGCGCTAAAATGATGGTCAATACGATCGCTAACAAGGCGCTCCGTGTTTGTATGATCTTTCGGACCCTTTGGTACAGTTTCGGCTTCTGTTTTTCAGAGATCATGAGAGAGACGCCCTTTTTGAAGAAGAAGACCTCTTTCAGATTGATGCACCCCATCACGATCGCCACCGCAGAGAGAATCAATGTGATGATCCGGTGCATACCGATCAAGGAGAAGAAATTGAACCACGCGGACATAAAGCCGAAGTAGACGAAACCGGAAGCGATCACAAAGACGGAGCCGATCAGAAGCATTCGTTTCCGAGACTTCGCAACGGAGAGCAGGCTGAGCAGGAACATCAACACCCAAAAGGCGCAGGGGTTGAAGCCGTCCAGCAAACCGATCAGGATGGTCAGGAAAAATAAGGGCGAGCTTTTGTCGATTTTGCCGAACAACGGCAGCGTGATCGTATCGCTGGCCGATAACGGTTCCACACCATAGAGAGCGATGATCGCCCGAAGGATTTCGTCCGGCATCGTCGATCGATCAAATCCCGAGAAGGTTTCCTGTCCGATAAAGAGAATGGGGATTCCAGTATAACGGGTATCATAGGCCGAGAAAAAGGATTCCAGGATGGAGACATTGGTCGCGTTATGGCTGATTTCGTAGGTATTCATCAACAGCAGGGGATTGACTGAGCGATACTGATCGAAGAGCGCTTGATTGACCGCGTACCCCTCTAATTCTCCATAAGTATCCGTTTCGGATAGCCGGTTGAGAAATACTAAAAGATCTTGGCAATGCCGACAATCATCGCCGTAAAAAAGGTAAAGGAAGGCTCTCCCATTTTCCAACCCTTGACGGATTTGGACCCCTTGATCCAAGCTGGAGTCAAGCTCTTCCCCCAATAGATCGGCGATACTGCACCCGTCGGACTCTTCTCCGCAAGGCTCTTCCGTTTGGGCGAAGGCGCAGCAGGCGATCAATACGAGCAGAAGAACCCATAGGGTTTTAAGGCGGATTTTAGGGAACTTTGACGAATAAGTTGAGCGGAACAGTGGGATTCGCGACGGCAAAATCCTGAACCTCCTGGATACCGGTGTTCAACAGTATGTAGTAACCCATCCAATCGTAGGTGGGAAAAGACGTTTTAAACTCGTCGAACGCTACGGTTTTGACGTTGGGCAGCGTGGCCGAAAGCAACGCGGCATCTTTCGCTGCAATTGTTCTTATTAGACGCACGGGTTGGGACATCGCTTCCGTCATCACAGACTGCAACGAGGCCAAGTACGACTCATAACCGGGGTAGCGTTCCACCGAACCGACGATTTGAAATTGGCCGTCCAACAGGAAAGTGCGGGGTATCGCCGACACGTGGAATTTTCTGGCCGCGATCTCGTAGTAGCTCAACGTCTCGTATTGCGAGATTTCTGGATTTAAAAACACGTCGAAGGGATAGCGGGCATAATAATCTTTTTCGGCTTCCGCGATGATGACGATATGGTTCAACCGCAACAGATTTACCAATTCCAAGGTCGCCAGGCCTTCCGTCTTCAATTTGGTGCACGAAGGGCAACTGGGGCGCGTGAAGATCAACACCACGCCTTTCCCCGTTAGTGCGGCGACTTTGAGCCCGTTCTCTATATCGTTATACACCGCGTAATCTTGATACTGTAGCGCAAACAGCGAAGAACAACCGATCAGGGCAATCGCCAAAAAACAGAAAACCCGATTCATCTGAATTTCCTCCTTCGAAAGAAATGAAGAACCCTTGCGCGCGAGCGCGTTTAGTCCATTATACCATAGATCATTAGAGACGGAAAAGCGAAAAGGATAAATGAGGGGCCGGCTCAACAGAAGGAAAGAACCGGTAGAATCGGTTTCTTTAACCCTCGATTCAACGGGGGTTATCAACGTACGCTTAAGGAAAAGACCCGAAGGACTTCTTTTCTTTAGAGTCGCGGGGCATTCTTCCCTCGTTCGCTTCAGGGAGTCATGTTATAATTTTTAACCGAGAACAGACAGGAGGAAGTATGGTGAATATACAAGGTTATATATTCGATTTGGACGGAGTAGTCGTCGATACCGCCCGATTTCATTATCTGGCATGGAAAGAAACCGCGAGGGAGTTAGGATTTGAGTTGACCCAAGAAGACAACGAGCGGCTCAAAGGGGTGAGCCGCATGGAATCGCTTGAGATTATCCTCGGGTTGGCCGGTATTGACCTGGATGAGAAACAAAAACGGGCCTTCGCCCAAGAGAAAAACGCGAGGTATCTGCGATGGGTCGAGACGCTTCGCCCTTCGGACACCCTTCCCGGCGTCGTGAGCTATCTCCGAGAACTGAAAGAAGCCCATAAACTTATTGCCCTGGCTTCAGCCAGCCAAAACGCGCGGCGAGTGATCGGGCTGTTAAAGGTTGACCCCCTCTTCGACGCGGTGATAGACGGTTCGATGATCGAACGAACCAAACCGGACCCGGAGATTTTTATCAAAGCCGCGCAAGCTCTGGCGTTGCCTCCTGAACGTTGTGTCGTTTTTGAAGACGCGAAGAACGGGATAGAGGCGGCGAAAGCGGCGGGTATGGCGGCGGTCGGTATCGGGTTGCCCGAAAACCTGGGCTTGGCGGATTGTGTGATTCGCGATTTTTCTCC
>JAAYCF010000071.1 GCA_012744415.1 Thermotogaceae bacterium | reverse complement strand
CACGAGGAAGGGCTCTAAGCGCCTTGGAGCGCCGACATTTATGTCGGCATGGGTTTTACGATGATATGGAACCGATCCACGAAGGCGGCGAATGGAAAAGGAGTATCGCGCGAAGGGACAAGAAGAATCGCGCGAAGTAACACGAAGAAGGGATTCGAGCGCCTTGGAGCGCCGACATTTATGTCGGCGTGGGTTTTACTACTCGATGATATGGAACCGATCCACGAAGGCGGCGAATGGAAAAGGAGTATCGCGCGAAGGGACAAGAAGAATCGCGCGAAGGGACAAGAAGAATCGCGCGAAGTAACACGAAGAAGGGATTCGAGCGCCTTGGAGCGCCGACATTTATGTCGGCATGGGTTTTACTACTCGATGATATGGAACCGATCCACGCAGGCGGCGAATGGAAAAGGAGTATCGCTCGAAGGGTGCGAAGGGACAAGGAGAATCGCGCGAAGAATGAACTTGGAGCGCGACAGCTACGTGTTTCCAGTAGGCGCGTCTTTAGGTTCGCTTCATGGGCTTCTTACAGAGCATCATTCCAGATTCCCGGGTGTTTACATTCGAAAATATCCCAACATACGATGCCGACATAAATGTCGGCGCTCCGTATAAACCGCTTATAACGCGGTATATAAGTATTTTTTGCGAAGCAGATCGCGACCGTATCGAAAAAGAGCGTTCCTTTTTTACCGTGGTAGACTAAAGTCGGGCGCTCCAAATCGTTGGGCGTTTCATCATAAACACTTGGCAGAATAAAGATGTTTTGGTTATCAAGAGGTTTATCGGTTTTTTTGGCTTGGGTAGTAATAGAAAATTCGCAGGTATCACAGATATTCTACAAGATGGTTTCTTAATCGGGTAAGTATTGTATCTTTAAGGCGATCGCAGCGAAAGAGCTGAACCAGATCGTCAGCTTAAGGCCTACACGTCTACCGAAGGCCCTACTAAGGAGAAAAAAAATGCCGAACCGAGATCGAATCGACGGTCACTTTGATTTATTGATGTCTTTGGAACACAGAAGGGGGATGGGTCAGAAAAACGTTATCGAAACGCAGTTTCTGCCTTCTTTCCGAGCGGGCGGGTTTACCGGCATGATCGCATCAATCTTTATCGAAGACCGATTCCTACCGGAGATGGGTTTGAGGAAAGCGTTAGACCAAATCGGCAGCCTTTATGAAGACAGGCAAGAGAGTCACGGGACTTGGGATCTCTGCAAAACTTACCTGGATTACGAACGTTGCCGGCAAGCCGGACGATTCGGTTTCTTCATCTCGATGGAAGGCGCCGATTCGCTGATGAACGATCTGAGCCTGCTCAGCGTCTTCTATGAACTGGGAGTTCGGTTTTTAGGCCTTGTTTGGAGCCGCCGCAATTACGCCGGAGACGGTTGCCATTTCAAACCCGTTTTAGAAGGTCGAAAAGGCGGATTGACAGATTTTGGTTTAGCCTTACTGAAAAAGGCGGAAGAACTCGGGATGATCATTGATGTGAGCCACTTGAACGATGAGGGGTTTGAAGATGTGTGCGCGTTCGCCCAAAAGCCCTTTATCGCCTCGCATTCCAATTGTCGGGCGCTGATGGAGACACCCAGGAACCTCCGCGATAAGGACATCCTGCGAATTGCAGAAATCGGTGGCCTTATCGGCGGTAACGCGGCGAATATTTTCATCAAGAATCCCCCCTGTGAGGCAACCGTTCGGGACTTCGCAAAGCATTTGGCGTACATGAAACAACTGGCGGGCATTGATCACGTGACCTTGGGATTTGACTTTTGTATACATCTCCGGGAAGATAGTCCCGTGTCCTTGCCTTCAGACGTGGGGAACGGTATTCCCGTTTTCAGAGAAATCATAGACGGTCACTCGGAACTGCAACGGTTGGAAGAAGCGATGTTAGAAGAGTCTTTCAGCCCCGAAGAGATCGAAAAGGTCTTCGGCGAGAATTACCTTCGATTTCTTTGCTCGCATCTATAAACGCGAAAGGGTTTTCAAGAATCGAAACGTTAGCGTGCGACTCCTTTCATTTGGAGGGAGAACGTGGTTGAGCAGTCATCCAGAAACAAACGCCGAATAAGCCGGGAATATTAAACAAAGGTTGTTTAGGGACGCCGATCCAATCATCGCCCAACATCTTTCTCATATCAGCTGTCAGCGTGATATTTTGAACAGGGCGATCACACCTTTCTCCGTCGTACCAAATGCCTGTTTGCAAACGTAAGGAAAAATGCCCGTCTGCGGAATAATCCCCGCCGGTAGGCTGCAAAACGATCAGTGCTTTACCCTCACCTTCGGAGACCGAACGACGCAAAAGTTCAAGTAGCGAATAATCGGAGGGTCGGTAGGCGAGGTGCGCGTAATCGATTGAAGGAACAGAATCATATTCGGCGCTGGCGGCGCCTGTTAACGGTAAAAAAAACCTTTTGGCCGTCATTTTATCTGTAAAGGGCATGCGCAGTATACCATTTTCGATTAAAGGACATCGGTCTTCAGGGTTGGTAATCCCTTCCATATCGAAAAACGCATCGAAAAATTGGTCTTTCCTACTCCTCGACTGATAGAGCGTCAATTCCTCCGAGAAGACTTTTTCCCCCATCTTTCCGGAGAACAAGGATGAACCGGACCCGTATGAGATGCCATTGAGTGTTTCCCAAAGCTTTCTGTTGTATAAGAAATCGTCGAAGAAAAAAAGGACCGGAATCTTTCCTTCGGGAACAGCCGAAGCGCAACTCAACCCTTCACAGAGCGTTCGGAGCGCGCCTATCACCGCGTTTTTATCAAAACTCGGCAACTTGAATGAAAGCGTCCCGTCTTTCACGTTTTCCGAATCTTTTCTTTTCACGGTCAGGTTGAATTCGAAGTACCTGGTCTTGTGGGAGAGGTCGAGCCCGATGACGTTTTTGAGATGATGGGTTTCGTAGATATAGCGGATATCGTGAACAAAAGAGTATTCAGGGAACTGTCGATTTTGATCTTTCAGAAGCTCTTCGACTTCCCACAGAAAATCGTAAGCATCCATATCTGTCGCGATATCTTCTCGTTCTTCCCGCTTTTCCGCCGTGGGTAAGGCCGTGTAGACCACGCCCATATCCAGGCGCTCTTTCGCTTTTTGAGTTAACCCCTCTTCGTCAAAAGTGCCTAAAGCTCCGGCAATGCCGATTTTTCCATTTTCGTACAGACGGACACTTCCCCGAGTAATCTCTCGCGATCGGGTGGAATCGATCGCCCCGCTTCTCAAGCGGGCGCAGATCTCATCGACTGTTTTAATATAGACTTCTTTGATCATTCGCGATCATCCCACAACGTCGATTTCGGAAATCCGTACGTAAGGACCGCCGAAATCGATCGGTAGCATCGATTGGTCTCTCTTTGTGCAAGAGACAAACGGGTTCTCGTTAAGACTCACTTCATCCGATATCCCGTCGATTTTGAACAAGGTTTCAAAGGCATTTCCGGTTAGCAGAGAAATCTTGACCGGTTCAGCGATCGTCCCCTTTCGGATCCGATAAGCGATCGCCGGAGAGATCGTGAAGTTGGTGGAGCCGAAACCGCTCTTGATCGTTTCGATGAGAAACCCGTTGTCTACCTCTCCAATAAGCAGACATAGCGGTTTCTTACCCGATTCAATGTAGGTGTTGGTCATCCGAACGATGGGCTCATACTCAAAACTGGTCGCTCTCGCGTTTCCGGTAAGGTTTTCATTAAAATCGACCGCGGTAGCCGCGTTATGCAGCCTTCCGACCATCACGCCGTCTCGTATCAAATAGGTCTTCCGCGATTTGGTTCCCTCGTCATCGAAAGGCGTGTAGCCCATTCCCAGAATGCTTCCGTCATCTACGATCGACAAATTTTTATGAGCGACTTGCTTCCCGATTACCCACCGCTCTTTTAATGCCTGATCCCCTTGGTAGGTGTCCGATTCGCTCAGGTGTCCGAAGCTTTCGTGGGCGAAAATTCCTGCCGCGAACGGCGAGAGGATGACCGGGTACCGTCCCGATTCGATATTCTTTGCGCGTTTAAGGAAATCGACGGAGCGGTTTAACGCGTTCGCGAACTTCCGGTCTTGAGTTTCGATATCTCGGTAAGCGTGGGTGCCGTAACTGAAGGAGTCTTTAACTTGGTTGCCGTTCAAACTCATCTCATAACCGATATGAAGGCCGATCTTTTGGTAGTCGAAGGAAATATTCGCGCCTTTCGAAGAAACAAAATGCTTCTTCCTCAGCTCATCGATATAGTAAGCCATCCAATATCGGATATGATCGTAGTTTTCAATGACAGGAAAGTAATGTGAAAGCAGATCGTATTTTTCTTTGATCGATCTAGAAGAAACGGACTCCGGGCCGGAGAATAGCAAGAGATTTTCCCGATGGTTTTCCAGTTTTCGCACGACCGGATGCTCGGTCACTCCTTGAGACGGAGCGGCAATACTGGCTAATCGATTGATATGTTCTTGAATGGCGTCAATCGACGATGTGGCGGAATAATACCAGCGTACGCCATCGAAAACGCGAATAAAAGCGGCTATATAACGTCTTTCGAGCATTTCCTGAACGTTTCCGAACGAAAACGCGATCCGCGTTTGAAAAACCTCTTCCATTCTAACATCGCAGTATAGCGAATCTGGAAAAATGAACATCCTCCCACCTCCTTACACCCAGTTTAAGAAAGAGATGATGTACGGTTTACTCTCATTATAAAGGGCTTTGCAAACCCGATGTCAAGCGGAAATTATCGCCCCTTAATGTAAAAAATGTGTAAAACATCGGGTTTACCCCATCTTTTGCCCTTTGTACACCCATAACGAAACAATCGAATCTTTTAGGAAACGGTCCAGAAGATCGGGGGTGACCTGAATTTCGGCCAATCGAGAGGATTCGATTTTAGCGAGCGCGGAGAATGCCAGTTGTATCCTATCCAGTTCGAACATTTGTCGGTACTTTTTATATCCTGGCTGCAGCTCCGCTTCTTCGGGCTCGAAGTAAAGATAAGATCCGTACCAGTAACCCTCTTTTTTCAGTAGCGGAAGGACATTTCGGACTGGATAGAAGTCACTGGCGAAACTGTGGGTTGTGGACCCGAAAAGATCGAACACGCAATGTATCGACTCACGGCGCAAGGGCAATTCGTTGAAGTCGGTGCAGATGAAGATCAGCTTTTTATTCGGGTAGTTGGTCTCAAAGTACTTCTTCGCATATCGAACGAGCGGCAAATGATTCTCCGCCATGATATAAGTGGTCTTGTCCGGAAGCTTATCGATGAACCCCATCAGGAAGAAACAAAAACCCGAACCGATTTCTAAAACGTTCAATGGGCGATTTTCCAACGAGATTCTCTTCATCACCCAATCGAATCCCTTCTTCGTAAAACTTACGAAAAGCGGGTCGGTTTTATCCAGATAGGCGCGTATAGGATTCTCTTCCTGAAGGTAGGAAGGCCCCTCTTCTTCTCGAGAGGAAGGGGTGATGACAATTCCGTCTTCAATACGAGCATGGTAGCCGCAGGAGCATACCAATTCCCCTTCATAGATCATATTGCCTTCAACCGAGGCTTTGCCGACTTCCAGGGGTTCTTCACATCGGGGGCAAGCAAAAGCACCGAAGAAAGAGATCGGTATGCCGAAAGGCCGATAAACTGCCCGGCTTTGCGTTTGGAGACGGTCGATCTCCGCGTGGATGAGTAGGAGAGCCTCTTCGAGAGAAGTTTTTTCCAGCGACAACTCTTCTCGTTTTTTCACGTAGAAAGACTCGAAGTAGCGGACGTCCTTTTCGTCGACTAATTGAGTCAAACGGTACAAAGAAAAGAGCATCTTTATCTCTGTAATCGTGAACCGCATCTTCTTCATGGCGAGGATTCTTTCGATATCTTCTTCGCAGCTGTGATCGAAGGTGTACTGGTTGTGTATTTTTTCGGGCAGCAACAACCCGTTCTCTATGTAATACCGAACGGCATCGATGGAAATATCAAATTTTTGAGCAAAGTCTCCTATCCTCATACGGAACCTAACCCACACCTCCGTAAGGGGAACCTCATACCACTTACCCCCGCGTATCTCACACAAGCAACAAAAAAAGACCGACCACACGTTATCGGTTCAACAGATATCGCTTTCTATTATACAATAAATCGACAAGCTTTCGATACGGTTCTTGGATTACAAGAAGTTTTCTCGATATTCACGATAAAGAGTCTTTAGTTTTTGAATCCGTGTTTCTACCAAGTTCAGAAGCTTTGAAGCTTTTTCGTACTCTTTTTCTTCAAGAGCGCGCGTGATTTGAGAAAAGAGAGAGAGCTTTTCCGAAGTATCCTTATACAATTCAAGCTTCAACTGTCGAATGACTTCAAATCTAGAAAGATCTTCTCCATTGCTGTCTTTGTGCTCTATTGGGACACATTCTTTGACGCTATCCATATACTCCGGAATCAAACGATTGATGATCACTGTCTTCCATCGCTTAATGCAGAAATCTCCATAGGCTTCGATAAAGCGGGGTGAGAAAACCTGATCCTGATATAATACTTGCAGCTTCTCTTCGTAAGCAGTGAACTGGTAAACATTTTCCCAAACGTTTCGGGGATGGACTCCGAAAAGCGTATCCCGTTCTTCGAGCGTATAGTCGTCGAAGATGTCGTTTTCGCTGCGGTAGAGTTTATCCTTTTCGAGATAAAGAACCTCTTCCCACGGTTTCTTAGAGAGGATGCGAAGCATTTCTTCTTCGGAAGTTGGATGGGCTTCGAAAAATTTCAAACCGTCGAGAATGGCCAGGTAAATGGATGCAAGAGAAAGATAGAGATTCGTATGCGGATTGGGGGATCTCAATTCAAATCGCGTCGACATCGGTGATCCGATTTCTTTGATCAATCCGATTAAAACGGTACGGTTTCGAGAGGGAAGGCGTGGACTGTGTCCGAGACAACACGCGACGCAGACGGGGGCTTCGTATCCCGGTTTGAGGCGTTTGAACGCATCGGCCGTGGAACTCACGAAAGGATTGATGATTTCATAATTTTTTAGGATTCCCATCAAGCAGGCAAAACCCAAACGGCTTAGATAATTATCTTCATCAGTAGGATTAAAGAGGTTGACTTTTTTTCCAGATCGGCAAAGGGCTGTCAGGCCAATGTGCGTGTGTTTGCCGCTTCCCGCGACCCCTTCTATGGGTTTAGCTTTAAAAGTTACTTCCAGCTTGTTCGAACGAAATACCTCTCTGATCAGTGATCGCGCGAATACCTCGTTATCCACAGCTTGCAAGTCGGTCGCGTATTTCCAGTCTATTTCAATCTGCTCCATAATTCCGTCGAAATGCCCGGTTTTATCGATTTTGGGCTTGACGCCTCCCACTTCTTTATGGCCCATTTCCGGCTGCAATCCATAATGATCCATCATCAGCAAAGTTTGCTCGAGGGCAGTGCGTACGTTCCCTTGTGTTCTTTGCCAATAGTTCTCCTGCATCGTTTGCGCCGTTCGCAACTCCTCAACAGAAATGGTTTCTGCCGGGGTTTTTACCCAGAATTCCATTTCCGTGCCGATGGTCGGGATAATCGCGATCACCTCATCGTCTTTCTGATCGTAAAAAGCGTTGAGGTGAGCAATTAAGTGCGATTGAAGCGTATTCGACGCTTTAATCAGAATCGATCGCGAATCGACGCATTCATTTTTATGCATTAGGAATACGGGGATCCGAATCGTCCCAACGGGTAATTCCGTTTCTTCAAACCTCAGATCTTGGTTATAATCGACATACCAACGTGATTCCAAATCGAGAATCATGTCCACTTTCGCATCATTCAACCGAGAGATCGTATTTAGGGCGATCGATGAGCCGTCCGTCTGCAGAACGGGTTTATGATCGAAAATCGCTTCCATATTTTCCGATAAAAACGAGATAGGGATCCGTTCATCGGTTTCGTTTCCGGATATATCGACCCCCGCTAAACTGATAAATTCGATATTTGGGTGTCTTTCAATCAGATTCTTAAGGGATTCTTTACCAAGGGATTTTGGTTCAATCGTATACAACAAATCAGATAGTTTCACAGTCTATTCCGTTCCTTTCCAAAAACGCATTTTTAGTGTTTCTTTACCACAAAAGGATAACCCCAGCCATCGGAAAGACAGATCGGGTTTTCTTTCTGATCAATAAACGGACAACTTTTGTATCAAGATCAAGGCTGCCGTATTGTTCGGTGAGTCATCGTTCCGGATGCGTCCACTATGATCTCTTCAAAAAAAGGAGGCAGGACTAAAAACGGCAACATTTTTTGAAAGACTGTTTGCGCGGCGCCGTAATAGCCGTCCTGCAACCCCCCTAAGAGGTATCGCCATACCTTCGAGGCCACTTCCGACTCTTGTAACATCATTCCCAACCCTCCGTGCTCGTGACCGTGAAGAAAATAAACGGAAACCTCTCGATGAGGCACAGTTTTGAGAAGATCGGTGATCGTAGGGAATAGCGCGGCGCTGTGCGATAAGACGAATAGCGCCCGGTTTCCTTCATTCACGCTCAGAGCGTCAGAAAGCCAGCAAGTTAGCGCCGACGGATTCAAGGTCCGAGAAAAATCGCAAACTAGGATGAAACGCAATCGAATTGATCCTTTTTGGAAGTCAACGATCCGATTAAAAAAAGACCCGGCGATTTTTTCCGTATTGCCCGAATAAAACAGCCAATCTTCTTCCGCTGTTTCATAACCGAAGCCGATATCGCGGTTCCCGGGAACGAACAATGTGACGACCGAGTCCGGGATTTGGTCCCAATAGAAAACGAACTGTTCGATTTCTTTTAAGGCGTATTCCCTGCCTCGTTTGCCGTCGATTGCGTCACCGGTATGGATCACGATATCGGGTTTTTCTCTCTTTACCTCTTCAATAAACCATTCCAACCGTTCTTCCAAGACAGGGTCTCCGTATTTTAAATGGTTGTCGGTGACCCAAAAGATGCGGATCAGATCGGACGCGAAGAGATGGCAAAGACAGAGAAACAGGAGAAAACAGAAGGCGAACGATCTATTTCTTCCTCTCATCACACCCGAGCGGCGACGTCCATTTTGATGCGCCCGTCTTTCACTTCGATGATGCGATCGGCTCCTTCTGCCACGCGCCGATCGTGTGTGACGATCACGAACGTTGTCCCATACTCGCGATTGACTTTCCGCAGGATTTTATAGACCATTTCCGTATTTTCGGTATCCAGGTTACCCGTCGGTTCGTCCGCGAGGATGATTTTCGGATTGTTCAACAACGCTCGCGCGATCGCGGTTCGCTGCTGTTGACCTCCGGACATTTTTGTGGACAAATTGTTTTTTACCTTTTCTAATCCGACCTCATCCATCAGTTGATGGGCGCGTTGCAAACGCTCTGGATCTTTATCGTACTTTCGTATCCATCCAGGCATCAGCACGTTTTCTAAAGCGGTAAACTCCGGTAACAGATAGTGAAACTGGAAGATGAAACCGATCGTGCGGTTGCGGACGGACGCGAGTTTTGACAGCGGCATCTGATCTACGCGTTGCCCTTCGACGTAAACTTTTCCGTCTGCGGGTTTATCCAGTAACCCCAAAATATTCAGCAATGTGGTTTTTCCGCTTCCGGATTGACCGATGATCGCGTTGAAAGATCCCGGTTGAAGCTCTAGGTCGATGCCGAATAAAACTTGCTGTTTGATCTCTTCGCCATAAAACTTTGTAACGCCCTCCAACTTCATCACGGGAACCTGATTATCCATTTCTGATCACCTCGATAGGACTCATGGTGCCTGATTTTCTTGCCGGGATAATGGAGGCTACCAATGCCGATATAATGGCGATTAAGGCAGACAAGAGAACGAAGGAGTAATTGATGACGAGTGGTACGACCGGTTCGCCATCGCTCACGGCAAAAGTCGCGAAAGACCACGATAAGGCCAGACCGAGGATTACGCCTAACACCGCCCCTCCGATGCCCAGGAGCAATCCTTGCGTGAGGAAGACCATACTGGTCGTGGAATCCTTGATGCCCATGGCTTTTAAAATACCGATCTGGCGGTTTTTCTGCACGACACTGATGATCAGGACGCTGGCGATCGCCAAAGCCACGGAGATCATGACGAAGACTTGAATGAACAGACTGGAGATGGTTTGACCGGTCAAACCGCTTAAAAGCTGCTGGTTTTCGGCTTTCCAATTCTTTATTTTAAAGGGTTTGCCTTCTAACTCTTTCTGTAAGGTTTCAGCGAGCGTGTCAGCCGAGAAAACGTCTTTCACTTGAATTTCGATAGAGGAATAGGT
>JAAYCF010000001.1 GCA_012744415.1 Thermotogaceae bacterium | reverse complement strand
GATTCTCAAAGCCGGAAAAGTCTCGCGCAGTTTTTCACTAAAGCGTGTCAGCGACAGATCAGTCCCTTCATTTTTTAAGGATTAGCGATGGTTTTAAGTCGCGAGTCCGCGACCACCTCTCTTCCTTTTCCTCAACAAATATCTTTATTAAATGTTGGCGATTCTTCCCCCAAAGCGTTCCCCGCAACCTTCTCGGTTATTATACCAGAAATGCGGGATAATGATTCGCTAACCTTACTTTGAATCCTCACCCCATTCATCACCCCGGTCGATGAGAAACGAAGGCAGTATTCCGATCCAAGCGTTTTGAAAACCTTGTGACACGAACGTAGAGTATCCGAACGAAAGATTGGGGATCCCTCGCGTGTATAAGGGCGAGGCTCAACACATCGAGAATCGTTCCAATTGAATTCCGGTTCCATATTTGGTAGAATAGAAACGGAGAACGGAAGATGCGTTTCGTTCCCTTTTCATAAGGGAGGGATCACTATGGAAGAGGAACTGTGTTCTTTTACCGAATTCGACATTCCGGCAGCGGAAGATTGGAAACAACAAGCCATTGAAGCGCTCAAGGGGGCGCCTTTCGACAAAAAACTGATTTTCCAAACAGACGAAGGAATTCCGGTACAACCGATCTATAACTTAGACGATTACCTCAAGAATGAACTTTCAGAGCAATTTCCGGGTATAAAGACCTTCGAACGAGGAGGCAGACCAACCGGATACCTGAAAAACACCTGGCATTTTTCACAGGCGTTGCGAATAGCCGATCCTGCCGAAGCGAACGAGAGAATACGCGAACAGTTAAAAGGCGGGCAAAACTGTATCCATCTGGAGATTGACAGCTCCGCGAGAAAATGGGACGATCCGGAAACGGAGCATCTATTACCCCCCGAAAGCTACCAAGGACTAAGCCTTTTCTGCAAAGAAGACCTGGCAAAGACCTTAGAAGACGTTCCGCTGGATCATACCCCTCTTCATCTCTACGCAGGAGAAAACCCGGTTGCCGCACTGGGGCTTTTGGCCGCAGTTTTATACGATAAGGCCGATCAACCGAAGGTTCATGGTATCGTTGCAGGAGATCCTCTCTCTGAATGGATTTTCAACGGCCTCTCCTTAGGTGACCCCTCCTGGCAGCTGGATATCATTCCGGCTCTTATCCGATGGGCTCGGAAGCACGAACAGGCGATAAAAACAGTCCTTATACGCGGAGACTATTACCAGGATTCAGGAGCCGATTCCGCGCTCGAAGTCGCGATTATCCTGGGTCTCTATACCGAATATTTCCGGGAATTGATGCGCCGAGAAGTAAGCGAAACGGACGTTGCCTCAACCATCGCTTGTTCCGTCGGAGTCGGGTCAAACTTTTTCATGGAGATCGCCAAAATACGCAGTTTGCGCATCCTTCTACAGAAGATTCAGGAAGCCTTCGGGCTTTCCGATTCCCAACAGAAGGCTTATGTGCATGGAAAGGTGACGTTATGGGATAAAACCCTCTACGACCCGTACGTCAATCTTCTCCGGAATACCTCGCAAGCCTTTTCCGCGATAACAGGCGGTGTCGATAGCTTGGAGATCCCGACTTACGATACGGTCTATTGTTCCTCGAACGCTTTTTCGGAAAGAGTGTCGAGAAACCTGCACCACATTTTGGAAAAGGAAAGCCGGTTAACCTACCCGATTGATCCGGCCGCCGGATCCTGGTATATTGAATCCCTCACCGAATCCTTCTGTAAAAAAGCGTGGGCGCTATTCCAGGAGATTGAATCCAAGGGCGGCATCCGCGAGGCGCTGATAGAAGGATGGGTACAAAAAGCAGTGACAGCTTCCCGCGAGAAAAAAGACAAAAATATCCGCAATCGCAAACGTCCCTTCATCGGCACCACCTTATTCGCCAACCGCAAAGAGAAGAAAGCCGATTTCGCGTGTCAACACGAAGTCTCGGGTTCTATCGATCGCTACCTTCAACACGTAAAGAACCGCACCCATTTTTCTCTGTCGAAGGGAGTGTCCGAGTCTTTACAGAAAGGCGATCCCGAAGCGATGGAAGCGATTGTGCAATTTTTCAACGAAGGGGGAACGATCGGGGCTTTGAAACGTTTGTTGGCTCCGGGCGCCGACTCCACCTCCATCGAACGGTTGAAGCCTTACCGCGCCACAGAAGGGTTCGAAAGGATCCGCGAGCGGACCGAAAAATGGGAAAGGCTACACGGTAAGGCGTTTCCGCTCTATTTAATCAACTACGGAACCGTCGGCCAATATAAAGCCCGGGCCGATTTTTCCGAGGGATTTTTCGACGTGGCCGGATTCCAAACTGAACGCACGCCCGGTTTCAGATCACTGGAGGAAGCTTTGAACGGGATAGAGGGACTCTCCGCCGTTCCGAAAGAGAGCGCCGCTCTTTTTATCCTTTGCTCTTCCGATGATCTCTACCCCGAAATCGTCCCGCCGCTCGCCAAAAAGATAAAAACGATCTTCCCTAAAAGCCAAGTGATACTGGCCGGAAAACCCGCGCCGGATCAAGGGCAAGCATACAAAAACAGCGGATTGGATCGTTGGATCTACATGGGATGCGATCTCGCCGATTGTTTTACGTCGATACAAAACGAGGTGATGCCGGATGCCTAAATACCCTGATTTTACCCAAATTCCGCTTGTCTTGAAAAAACAACAGGCGACGTCCCAAAAATGGCAAGATCTTTTCACATCGGAAATGGAGAGAACCCCGGAAGAGGCAAAAGTAAAAGCGAACGAAGGGTTTATTCTTCATCCGCTCTATACCTATGACGACATCGCGCTTCTTTCCCATCTGAGGTTCACGGCCGGCATCCCTCCCTATCTGCGAGGTCCTTATGCCACCATGTATAGTCTGCAGCCATGGACCATCCGCCAATACGCCGGTTTCTCGACCGCGGAAGAGAGCAACGCCTTCTATCGCAGAAACCTTGCCGCAGGACAAAAAGGGCTCTCGATCGCATTTGACCTCCCGACTCATCGCGGGTACGATTCCGATCACGAACGCGCGATAAGTGATGTCGGCAAAGCGGGTGTCGCGGTGGATTCGATCTTGGATATGAAAATCCTCTTTGATCGCATTCCGCTCGACAAGATGTCGGTCTCGATGACGATGAATGGCGCCGTTTTGCCAATCATGGCATTTTACATCGTTGCCGCGGAAGAGCAAGGCGTTGCTTTGGATCAACTCACCGGTACGATACAGAATGACATTTTGAAGGAGTATATGGTTCGCAATACCTATATCTATCCGCCCGAAACCTCCATGCGAATTATTGCGGATATCTTCGAATACACCGCGAAATACATGCCCAAGTTCAACAGCATTAGCATCTCCGGTTACCATATGCAGGAAGCCGGGGCGACAGCCGATCTGGAACTGGGGTATACGCTGGCGGACGGGTACGAATACGTGAAAACCGGAATCAAAGCCGGAATCGATATCGATTCGTTCGCGCCGAGACTCTCTTTCTTCTGGGGAATTGGTATGAATCTGTTTATGGAAGTGGCAAAATTGAGAGCCGGAAGGCTCTTGTGGGCCAAACTGATCAAAACCTTCCATCCGAAAAACCCGAAGTCGATGTCCCTGAGAACTCACTCGCAGACTTCCGGCTGGAGCCTGACGGAGCAAGATCCGTACAACAACATCGCCCGAACCTGTATCGAAGCGATGGCCGCCGCTTTCGGTCACACCCAGTCTCTCCATACCAATGCGATGGATGAAGCGGTTTCTTTACCCACCGAGTTTTCGGCTCGCATTGCGCGCAATACCCAGCTATACCTTCAAAATGAAACGGAGATCTGCCGCGTTGTGGATCCTTGGGGCGGTTCGTACTATGTGGAATGGTTAACGGACCAACTCGTCCGTAAAGCTTGGGCGCATATCCGGGAAGTGGAATCGTTGGGGGGCATGGCGAAAGCGATCGAAACGGGATTGCCGAAGATGCGCATCGAAGAGGCCGCGGCGAGAAAACAGGCGAAAATCGATTCGATGCAAGAACCGATTATCGGATTAAACCTATACAAACCGGAAGATGAAAGACCGATCGACATTTTGGAAGTCGACAACACCGTCGTGCGGCAAAATCAGCTTCAAAGGCTCCAAACTTTGAAGCGTACCCGCCGCGAAGATGAGGTTCAGAAAGCGTTGGAGGCGATTACTCTGGCGACGGAGAAAAAAGACCAGAATCTTTTGGCGTTGTCCGTCGAAGCCGCGCGCGCGCGGGCTACGCTCGGCGAGATCTCCTACGCGATCGAAAAAGTTTCAGGGAGGCATCAAGCGTTGGTGAAAAGCATTTCTGGGATCTACAGTTCCGAGTATTCGGATCAGGAAGAGATCGAAAAGGTGCGCCGAATGGTGGCGGACTTTGAAAAAGCGGAAGGGAGGCGCCCTCGCATCCTGGTCGCCAAGATGGGACAGGATGGCCATGATCGCGGCGCGAAAGTGATTTCCACCGCCTTCGCCGACCTTGGATTCGATGTCGATATCGGCCCGTTGTTCCAAACCCCAGCCGAAACGGCTGCCCAAGCTGTCGAGAACGACGTTCATATCATCGGTATGAGTTCGCTCGCCGGCGGTCACAAGACGTTGCTGCCGATGCTGGTGGAAGAGCTGAAGAAACGCGGGCGTGAGGATATCATCGTCGTTGCCGGGGGCGTGATTCCACCACAGGATTACGCCTTCTTGAAAGAGCAAGGCGCATCCTTAGTCTTTGGACCCGGCACCTTAATCCCCGTCGCGGCGGTCAAGATTTTGAAGGAATTGAACGAACGCTTGGGATATGAATAAACGATCCAAAGAGGGCCCTAAAAGCCATCCCGAAAAGAACGAAAACCGATCTTCGCTTCCGGAATGGTACGAGGAAGACAAAGCCGATCAGTTTGCGACGCGGGTAGTTTCAGGAACTGGTTCTTCTTCCGTCGATATTCCCACCCCGCTCGGCATTTCCGCCTCACCCCCTGCCCTTGATAGCGCAGCGCAAGGAAACAAGCGAGTCGGGAGGAGACGGAAGTTGGCGTTAGAGGATTATCTCGAGGGTTTCGAGCAGCGGGATAAAACGGTCTTTGCGCGGGCGATCACTTTGGTTGAAAGCAATGCCGAAACCGACAGGAATATCGCTCAGGAATTGATCCGTCGGTTATTGCCTCGAACGGGAGAATCGATCCGCTTAGGATTCACCGGTATCCCCGGCGCGGGGAAAAGCACCTTGATCGATACGCTGGGGTTTTCCCTATGCGAGCAAGGCCATCATATTGCAGTCTTAGCCATCGATCCGAGCAGTCAGCTGTCCGGAGGAAGCATTCTGGGAGACAAAACCCGCATGGAAAGATTGGTGAGACATCCGAACGCCTTTATTCGGCCTTCCCCGAGCGGCGGTGTCTTGGGCGGTGTCGCGCGTAAAAGTCGCGAGACCTTGTTGCTTTGCGAAGCCTTTGGATACGACGTGGTCTTTGTCGAAACTGTCGGAGTCGGACAATCGGAAACGACGGTCCATTCGATGGTCGATTGCTTCATCCTGCTCATGATCGCCGGGGCGGGAGATGAATTGCAGGGCATCAAAAAGGGAATCGTCGAACTCGCAGATATTATCGTCATCAACAAAGCCGACGGAGAAAACCTTCTTCGCGCGAAAGCCTTTGAACGAGAGATGCGCAATGTTCTCCACGTCCTATCGCCGGCAAGCCGTGGCTGGAAGGTGCCGACGGCGCTTTGTTCGGCTCTCGGCGGGGAAGGCATCCGGGAATTATGGGACCACGTCTCGCGCTACATCGCCCTGCGGAAAGAGCAAGGAGTTTTCCTAAAGAATCGGCATCAACAATCGTTGGAATGGTTGCATGCGCTGATCGGCGAGTATCTGCGCCGACAGTTTTATCATCATCCCGCGATCAAGGAGAGCCTAACCCACTTAACCGAAGAAATGGCGGCGGGAAGGACTACAGCCACCAGCGCGCTGCAAACGCTGATTGCTCTATATGAAACCAAAACTTGATCGCCACCTTTGAAAAGCAGGTGAAGCTATGGACTATCGAGCGGTGTACGAAGAATGGCTGAATCATCCCCAGGTGGATAACAAAACGAAGGAAGAGCTGGCCGGTATTTCTAACGATCCCAAAGAGATCGAGGATCGTTTTTACAAAGAGCTGGCCTTCGGAACAGCGGGCCTTCGCGGGAAGATGGCGGCGGGTACTAATCGCATGAACCCCTATATCCTTCGACGCATCTCCCAAGCGCTAGCCTCCGTCATCTCGGAAGAGGGCGAGGTGGCAAAAGCGCGAGGGATCGTGATGGCTTATGATACCCGACGCAATTCCAACTTTTTTGTGAAGGTTGCCGCTCAAATCTTTGCTTCAAACGGGATTAAAACCTACTTATTCAGCGAACCGCGGCCGACCCCCCAGCTCTCTTTTGCGGTGAGGGAATTAAGAACCATCGCTGGCGTCGTCGTGACAGCCAGCCACAATCCAAAAGAATACAACGGATACAAGGTCTACTGGCAGGAAGGCTCTCAGATATTGGACACTATAGCCGACCGTATTACCGCCCATTACCTGGCGTTAGAAGATTACCTCTCTTTGGTAGGCCTTCCTTTCGAGAACGGAATATCGGCCGGGTTGATCGAGATAATCGCATCGGAAATGGATGATCGGTACCGGCAGTACGTGGAGTCATGCTCCCTCAACGGGGCAGTTGACAAGACTTTGTCGATGGTCTACACGCCGTTGCACGGAACCGGTGCCGTCCATTTGATCCCCATCCTTGAAAGGCAGGCGTATACGAATATCGGGACGGTGATCGAACAGCAGATCCCAGACCCGGATTTCACGACCGCCCCTTATCCCAACCCGGAGGATCCGAACGCCTTCGCTTTGAGCATTGAGAAAGGGAAAGAGCGCGATGCGGAGCTCCTGTTGGCGACCGACCCGGACGCCGACCGGTTGGGTGCGATGGTTCGAACCCCTGACGGAGCCTATATCCCGTTGACCGGCAACCAGACGGGCGCGATCTTGGTGCATTACATTCTGGACAGCCTCTCTAAAAGGCGGGCGATACCCGAAAAGAGCGTCATTGTCACATCGATCGTCACTTCGGACTTCGGTCCGGATGTCGCACGTTCTTTCGGCATTCCCACAGTTTATACGCTCACAGGGTTTAAAAATATCTGTGGAAAAGCCAACGAATACGACCGAACGGGAGAACATCGGTTTCTATTCGGATATGAGGAAAGCATCGGCTTCGTCTATGGTACGCGGGTTCGGGACAAAGACGCCGTCAGTTCAGGATTGTTAATGATCGAGGCGGCCGCTTACCATAAAAAAGCGGGGTTTACCTTATATGAATGGTTGCAAGAACTCTTTAAGCGCTATGGTTATTATGAGGAACGGATGATCAATTACGTTCTCGAAGGAAAGGAAGGATCGGAGCGGATCGGACGCATCATGGACCGTTTCAGAGTGGTTCCCTTGGCCGAAGTCGGGGATATAAGCTTAACGCACCGGGTCGACTATGCGGAAGAACCCCCGGAAGCGGCTCTGAAAACAAACTGTTTGAAGTTCCAATACGGAGAGGATACCTGGTTTGCCCTGAGGCCTTCCGGAACGGAACCGAAGTTGAAAGTTTACCTCTACGCCAGGTCAGAAAGAAAAGAACGCGCCGCAGAAATAGCTGATCTTTTCTACGAGCGCGTATATTCCGAGCTTAAACGGATTCCTTAAAGGTCAGTGGCATCCCGGGCAATGATCGCAGGATCCCCCGGATTTGTCGCAGCAATCAGAGTCGCAGGCTTCTTTCTGCGCTTCCGACGCTTGTTTGGCTTTTGCATGGACCCGACGTATGATCTGTTTGCTCCATGCCTCCAATTGGCTTGTGTTCGGGCTGGATACATTCGCGGCTTGGCAAAACAACTGAACCGCCCTTTGCGTACTGACGTGAAATCGCTTTTCTATGTCGGAGATCGTCATCTCCTTTTCGATAATTTCTTTCGTTGCTGAAACCATAGATACCTCCTCTATCGACTGTTATCCTTCCAAGTAGGCCTGAGCCAACTCGGAATACTTTCGCGCGTGTTCTTGATGACGCGACAGCGTTTCTTCACCCTGAAGTTTCTTTAATGTCGCCGGGATCCCCGCCACCAGTTGCCGGGCTTCCACCAGCTGGTCTTCTCTCACAACTGAACCGGCGGCCACGGTTGCCCCCGTCCGGATGACGGCCCCGTTGAGCAAGACCGACCCTATCCCGATCAATGATGCATCCTCTATGGCGCATCCGTGGACGATGGCGTTGTGACCGACCGTTACATAATCTCCTACCGTAACCGGATGGTTGGCTTCGGTATGAACGGTGCAATTATCTTGGATATTCGAAAAATTTCCGATTTTCACGCCCGCCATATCCCCGCGTACCACTGCGCCAAACCAAACGCTGCTGCCTTCTCCGATCTCCACATCTCCTACGATGACGGCTGTTGGCGCAATAAAGACAGATGGATGGATCTTCGGTTTTATTCCTCTATACGCAACGATCATCATCCCATCCTCCGAAAAAGTATAATTTTTTCCCGTTATTATACAATAACCCCGGCAAATTCAACAACCCATCCGCACCATGACATGGTATAATTCAGGAAGAAGCAAAGATAACGGCCCGTAAATGAAATCTATTTAGATAGAAATGTGAGTGACGATGAAAAACACAAAATGGATCCTATTGACCCTCCTTCTCTGTATCAGTATCTCATCCTTTTCCGTGGAAGTCTATTTGTTGGAGAATAAGACCCCGTCCGAAAAGTACAAAACCCTGGGAGATATTCTATACGTCCACGCGGTCACGCTTTTGGACGCCATTGGCGCGAGATACGAGTGGAACAATGCCAGTAAGACCCTGGTGGTCAATTGGAATCAAAACTCGATACTCTTTTCCAACAATTCTCAAACGGTATCGATCAACAACTCCCCCGGGTATATCTCAAACGAGCCGCTCATTTTGGATAACCGCTTTTTCCTTCCCCTTTTGGAAACATGCAAGTTGTTCGGGCTGCGTATTGTTACCCGTGAAGGACAGGTTCACGTTTTTTCTGAGATCTCTCACCTGCTCTATTATTTTGGAATTCCAGACGGCTATGCCTTCAACTTCCAACTACCCGTCAACTTTGTCATCTCAGAGCAAAGTGAAGAACGCCTTCTATTGGATGTCTACGGATCCAAGACGAATAGAGACTGGTTTTTGACCAATGCGCGTTTGGGCATTGAGCGCATACAGGTCATCAATTCCACTCAGGATACGCTGAAAGAGTTCATTCGCTTCGAAATCGTCGTCAAGCCAGACAGACAGGTGATCGTAACCCAAGAAAACGGCACCCTTTGGATACGAACCCAGAAACGGGTGGTCACCGATACCGCCGTCAACAGCAAAAAGAAGATTGTGATCGACCCCGGGCACGGAGGCATTGATCCCGGAGCGATCGGAAATCACGGAACCTATGAGAAAAACGTCGTTCTTTCCCTATCTAAAGCCGTTAAATCACTTTTGGAAAAAAACGATTACACCGTCTATCTGACCCGTGAAAACGATGTCTTCGTCGAGCTCAAACAAAGGGCAATCTTTGCCAATAACAAAGAAGCCGATCTCTTCGTGAGCATCCACTTGAATTCTTTCGAAGACGCTTCGGTTCAAGGGGTCGAACTCTATTATTACGATTGGTCGGAAGAGAGTTATAAAATCCGTCTGAATAGACTGTACGGTGCCTTATCGGAAGAAACGGTCAAAGCCAAGGTCCAGAAAAAATTGCTGGCAACCAACCAGAGCCGGAGGTACGCGGAGAATATCCGGGACACGTTGTTGAAGTATGGCTTATCGATCCGTAAGGTGATGCCGGATGACTTCGCCGTTATCGCGTATACGGAAATACCGGCGGTTTTAATCGAGTGTGGCTATATTTCGAACCCCAATTTCGAAAGGGAATTGCAAAAACCGGAAGTATTAACGTTATTGGCAGAAAATATCGCCAAATCGATCCAAAATCTCTTCTGAGCGGCTCCCATCGGAAGCCTCCACCGTGTGAAGGCGTTTGTTGACGGACCCTCGGAAATTCGGGGCGATGCGAAAGGAGGGCGTTGATGAAAGAAAAAAAGAATACCGAGTCTCCTAATCAAAAATCCGTTATTTGCGGATTCAGCGACTTGATATCGGTAGAGGGGCTCTCAGAAAAAATCTTCGATCTGATCGAAAACGTTTCTTTCCTCATTTTCTACCGTTCGATCGCCGATCATCGCATTGCCTATACGAACGCCTACTTTTCCAGGATCTTCAACCTCCCGGTGGAAGAGTTGAGAAATAAAGACTATCGGTGGACCGACTTCATCGCCCCTTCTGATAAAGAAAGGTATTTCCGGTTCTTTGAAGAGCTGAAAACGCCGAAATACGTACTCGAATACCGTCTAATCGACGGTTCTGGACAGCCGCTGTGGGTACAGGAGAAAGGAACGGTTTTATCCTCTGAGAATCCGAAAGAGGCGATGGTCCTCGGTTTCATCAACGAAATTTCGGAACGTAAAAAGATCGAAGAACGATTGATCGGGAGTGAGGAACAGTTGAATCTGGCATTAATGGCTTCGCAGATGGGGCTGTGGGACTGGGATATCCCGAATAAACGGTATACAGGCAACGGGTTTTGGACGCGGATGTTAGGATTCAAACCCGGAACATTCGCTACCGACGAGTTTTTCTGGATGTCGATCATACACCCTGACGATCTGGACCGGACACTTCGGGCGATCGAAGACCATCTCTCAGGAAAAACCGATCAATTTTTTATGGAATACCGCGTACGGACAAACTCTGGAGACTGGAAATGGGTGTGGGATCAGGGAAAGATCATTTCTTTCGACGAATCGGGGCTTCCCAAGAGAATGGTTGGGACGATCGTCGATATCACCGCGCTGAAAGAGGCGCAAGCGGAACTTTTGAGTGCCAAAGCTGCTGCCGAGAAAGCGAGTCGCCAAAAGACGGAACTATTAGCCAGCGTAAACCACGACTTAAAGACCCCGCTCACGGTCATTTTAGGCGCGGCCGAAACCTTATTGCTAGAGAGCGAGAACGCTTCAAAGCCGATGCTGGAAATGATCCGAAGCAATGCTAAAAGACTCCAAAAGATGGTTGGAAACCTTTTAGAAATAAGCCAGATCGAATCGGGAAGGCTGATCCTAACTCCAAGCACCGTCCGAACAAAAAGATTCTTCGACGATTGCGAAAGTAACTATACCCAACTGGCAAAAGAAAAGAACCTTTCTTTTGAACAAAGGATCGCCCAAAATGTTCCAAAAACGCTTATCTTCGATCTGGACAGGTTTTTGAAAGTTCTAAACAACCTCGTGGAAAACGCCGTAAAATACACCCTTGAAGGGTCTGTTCGATTGGAGATCCAATATGCCCCAGAAGAAATCGGCCCCTCTCAACGAAGGAACAGGGGCGGACACCTGCAAGTAGCCGTTTCAGATACGGGCATCGGTATTCCATCCGAATACCTTCCCGCCATCTTCGACCGATTCTTTCGGGTACCGTCCAAACGAAGCCGTTCAATCGTCTCCGGTTCGGGGTTAGGGCTGGCGATCTGCCGCGAACTCGTGGAGCAAATGGGAGGCGCGATTTCGGTGAGAAGCGTGGAAAACGAAGGGACCACCTTCGAATTCAGCATCTATGTTAAGGAAGGCAACGGAGCGTTATAAATAACACCGGATCCAATGGCCGCCTTCGACCTCTTTCAACGGCGGGATCAGCCGCGAACACTCTGCCATCGCGTAAGGGCAACGTGGATGAAACCGGCATCCGGCGGGGGGATGGATCAGCGAAGGGATATCCCCTTGCGTGATTAACCGATTTCTCTTCAATCCCTCTTCGGGAGCGGGGGCTGCCGATCGAAGCAGTTTCGTGTAAGGGTGGACGGCTCTCTGAACCACTTCATCGGAGGTGCCGATCTCCATGATCATCCCCGCATACATCACCACGATCCTCTGAGCCATATACCGGGCTCCTGCCAAATCATGCGTGATATATAAAAAACTGACCTGTTTCTGTTCCTGAAAGGCAAGCATCATATTCATAATGCTCATACGGATCGAAACGTCCAGCATCGAGGTGGGTTCGTCCGCCAAGACGATCTCGGGTTCGATGGAGAAGGTTCGGGCGATATTGACCCGTTGACGTTGCCCGCCGGATAACTCGTGCGGAAATTTGTCCAGATACTGTTGGGGCGGTTCCAGCCCGACACTACGCAAGAGTTGGTGCAGCTGCTCCTTTAGCGCGGTTTTTCGTCTCTCTTCCCCTCTCCGGTAAACCACTTTATCGTGGATTACATATGGACGGGACAGGATATGTTCGATTGTATGCGTCGGATTCAGAGAACCGAAAGGATCCTGGAAGATCATTTGTACCCTTTTCCGGTAACCGAGCAACGCTTTCCTCGAAAGCTTCCCACTCACCGATCGGAACCCGTCGGGAGCCTGCGGGTCCGCCAAACGAATCAGACCGGAAGTGATGGGGTACAACTGCGCAATCACGCTGGCAGTGGTCGTTTTTCCGCTGCCCGATTCTCCGACCAGCGCCAACACCTCCGCCTTTCCCAAAGAAAATGAAACATCGTCCATCGCGTGGACGACCTCGCCGAACCGGCGGAACGAACGGATGGGGAAGTGTTTTGATACGCCCTGCAATCTCAATATCTCTTCAGCCATGGTATTCACCGTCGCAAGCGGCATAATGACCGGGTTTGACCTGGCGAAGTGGGGGTGCGCTAAGATCGCAACCGCTATGTCTGTTTCGGCACCGCGGATAGAATCGACACCCCGGAGGCGGATCGATCAAGTCGGGCGGTTTGCCCTCGATGCCTCCCATACGTGCGATTGGCCCGCTCAGCGTGGGAAAGGACGCCATCAGCCCTTGGGTGTAGGGATGACAGGGGCTCAAAAACACCTCCGAAGCCGGTCCGTATTCGACGATCTTCCCCGCATACATGATCGCCAGTTGATCGCTGATCTCCACTAAAAGCGACAGGTCGTGGGTGATGAAGATGACGGAGAACTGGAGCTCTTTACGCAACTCTTGGATTTTTTCTATGATGGTCCTCTGGACAACGACATCCAAAGCGGTGGTGGGTTCGTCCATAATCACGATCTCCGGTTGAAGCATCAACGCCATGGCAATCATCACCCTCTGTTTCATTCCTCCGGAGAGTTGGTGTGGATAGGCGTTATAGCGATCTTCGGGAATATCGACCAGTTTCAGGACCTCGAGGGCTCGCGTTTTGGCTTCGCGAAGGTCTCCGTGTTTGTGGGCAAGCCATGCGTCCGTGAGCTGTTCGCCGATAGGGAGAACGGGGTTTAGCGCGTTCATTGCGGATTGAAAGACCATTGATATATGTTCCCAACGCAAGTTTTTGACTTCTTCCTCGGAGGCGTTGGCGATATCTTTCCCTGAATAGAGTATCTTTCCGCTTCGAATCTTGGCGTTATCCCGAAACAAGCGCATCACCGCGTAGGCCAGGGTGGTTTTTCCGCAGCCGGACTCACCCGCGATCCCCAGAAACTCTCCCCTTCTCAAAGAGAAGGAAACGCCGTCCACAGCTCTGACGAAGCCGGCCTTCAGCTCGTATCCCGCTACCAGTTCCTGACACTCTAAAATGTTTTCGGATAGGAATTCTTGCATCGCGTTCATCTCTTTCTTAATTTCGGATTCGATATTTCATCGATGGCAAAGTTCATCAACGCAAAGGAGGTACCAATAAGGGCGATACAGATACCGGGGGGAAGGAACCACCACCACGCGCCCGCGAGAAGGGCACCGTTTGCTTGCGCCCAATACAGCATCGTCCCCCAGCTGACGACCGAGACATTCCCCAACCCAATAAACTCGAGGGTGGCTTCCCCGATGATCGCCGCCATCGTGGAAGAGAAGAACGAAGCCATCACTAAAGAGATCATATTCGGTAAAATTTCACGAAAAACAACGTATGCCGGCTTCTCCCCAAGCGATTTTGAAACCTTGATGAAGTCTCGGTTTTTCAAAGAAACGACTTGCGAACGGAGCACACGGGTGGGCCAAGGCCAACTCGTCAAGCCCAAGATCAGGATAATAGGGATCACGCCGCGTACGCTCACATAAGCCGCGATCACGATCATCAAAGGGAGGGAGGGGATGACCAAAAAAACGTTCGTAAAGAGCGAAATAATATCATCCACAAGACCACCCAAATACCCGGCGATCAGCGCCAAACACAGGGATAGGAGAGTGGTGAACAGCCCGGTCACCAACCCCACCGTTAAACTGACGCGTGTTCCCCAGATCAGCTGAGAAAAGATATCCTGTCCTGAATGGGTTGTGCCCAACAGATGTTCCGACGAAGGTTTTCCTTTCAGGGGCAGTTTTTTCGTGATGCGCTCGTAGGTTGTATGAACGCTCTGCGAATACACCCGCTTCTCCGTGGACTCATCCAAATCCTCGCGGCTAATCGTACGGGAGCGATCACGTTCTTCGCTCAACACCGTAACCGTTTCCACGCGATTGTTCTTAGGATCGTACGGAGCAAGAAACGGCGCGAAGATACCGACCAATGCGAAGAAGGTGAGCAACAGGAGACCGAATAACGCTTTTTTGTTCCCCAAAAAGAGCTTTCCGATATCTTTGAACATCACCGGCCACCGTCCCTTACGCGCGGGTCCAGAAGGAGGATCGCGATATCGGCGATGAAGTTCGCGATCAAAACGGCGATCGAGATAAATAAAAAGATCGCCTGCATCATCGCGTAATCTTTCGCTTGCACAGCCTGCCAAAGCATCAAACCCACCCCGGGGTAGGCAAAGACCATCTCCGTGAGTAATCCGCCACCGACGACGAAACCGAGCGACATCGCAAAACTGGTGATAGAGGGCAATATCGCATTCTTAGCCGCGTACAGGTTCTTAATCCGACGTAACGGCAATCCTTTCGCCAAGGCAACGGTGATATAGTCTTCAGCTAAAACATTGATCATATTGTTTCTCATCGTTAAGATCCAGCCTCCGAGAGAACTCACCGTGATGGTGGCGGCGGGCAGGAACCCGTGGTAGAGAACCGAGAGGATGAAATCCCATCCCCCCCTCTGAACATAGATGGAATAGGCGTTTCCAATCGGGAAAACCTGCATCCGAAAGGCAAAGAAGTAGATGAACAGCAACCCCAGCCAGAAGTAAGGAAAAGAACGGATGAAGATGAAGGTCCCTACCGTCAACGTTGCCCAGCGTTTGTTGCGAGACCACGCGGCGCCGATTCCAAGTATCGTGCCAATGAAAAAGCTAAGGATCGTCGCAAGCCCCATCAATCCAAGCGTCCACGGGATCGCGATCTTCAAAACGTCTTTAACGGGTGTCGGGAAACGGGACAACGAAATGCCGAGGTCTCCCTTCAGCAAATTGAGCAAATACTTGCCGTATTGGACGATCAACGCGTCTTTTGTATCTAACCCGAAGGCGATCCGTATCGACTCCATTGATTCAGGAGGAATGCCCTGCATCCGATCGATCAATTCCCTGGCGGGGTCTCCGGGCATCAACCGGGGTATGAAAAAATTCAACGTTATCGCTACTAACAGGGCAAACAGCAATAGGCCTATCTTGCGTAAAAAATATTTCACGATTTCCTCCCATCCAATACGCAGTACTCTGATTCCGGTTGCGTTCAACCTGGCGGACACACGGCTTTTTTGAAGATAGAGACGCCCTGAAGGGCGTCTCTATGTACTCTTTTCCAATTACCGCTTAACGTAAATGAACGTTCAGCAACACCGGCAATTTGTGCATCCCGTTCGGACTGGGGAAGCAGTACGGATTTTCCTCATTCGGCCAGCCGATGAAGAACTTGGTGTTGTACTCGAACCAAGTCGGGTTGAAGAATAAAGGAACAGAAGGAGAATCCTTGATGAATAAGGAGATCGCCTCCCTCATGATCTCGTCGCGTTTCGACTCGACCGGTTCCTGGGTATAGCTATCCAATAGCTTTCCGATCTCTTCGCTCTTGTAACGCATACCGTAGTAGTTCGCGGACCGTTCGCCCAAGGGCGCCCAGGTTCTCGGGTGCGCAATGTATTCGAGTTGGAAATAGGGGCCTGCGCCGGTGACGGAAATTCCCATACACATCTCGTAGTTGCCGAAATAAAGATAGTTGTCCACGTAAGGAGAAGGCCATGCGGCTTGTGTGACGATGGCTTCGATACCGACTTCTTTCAGTTGTCTGGCGATTTCCTCACATCCCGTGATCCAGTCCGTCCATCCGGTGGGAACGTAGAGGTTGAACGAAAGCGGTTTGCCCGCCTTCTCGTAGATACCTTTCGCATTCAACCGATATCCTTCTTTCTCCAACAGTTCTTTGGTGTAATCGGGGTCATACTCGATGGCGGCCTTATCCAGAGCTTCTTTCGCAAGGTATAAGAAAGGCGTTTTCACCCAACCGGGAGAAGAGGGCACGGCGCCACTCGCCATGATACGCGTGATTTCCTTGTTATCCAGGGCGAAGTTCAGGGCGTACCGTATATTATAGTTGTCGAAGGGTTCTCGGAGGTTATTCAGGTTCAAATAAACCAAATTTCCTTCCGGTAGCCAGTACTTATGGTGTTCTGGATCGGCTTTGACGTAAACTTCATCGATATTGGCCACGAAATAACCCGCCCAATCGTATTCGCCGCGTGCCATCCGAAGACCGACTTGTTCGTTGGTGGTCGATATGTACTGAATCCCGTCGATATAGGGCAACGGCTTTCCGTCAGACGCCATTTGCCAGTATTTCGGATTCCTGACGACTTTAAAGGATTGTTCCGTAAAGGATCCCGCTTCAAAAACAAAGGGACCGGTTCCGACCGGCAGGTTGTTTCCGGTCCAGGTCAACGGATCTTCCACATCTTTCCAGATGTGTCTCGGGACTATGAAGATATCTGCGACGCGGTAGATCAGGGTCGTGTTGACGCGATCGAAAATGAAGGTCACGGAATCGGAGGTTCGCGCGACGACATCAACCAAGCCTTGCTTCCAGATCGGGGCGATATTGAGGCCTGGGAATTTTTTACCCAATTCCATCGTGAAAAGGACGTCTTGAATGGTAAAGGGGGTTCCGTCATTCCAGACGATATCCTCTCTCAACGTGAACGTCAGCTCTTTCAGGTCGCTAGACCATTCATAGGATTTTGCCAGCCAAGGGTGAAACTTACCGGTGCCCTGGTTGTAGAATACCAAAGTTTCATAGAAACAGCCAACCGCCACTTCCAGAGAATTCGGAGAGAAGGGGTTGAAGTTTTGGATCAAGACCCCCTGTTTCATCGGTGTCACCCGCAGAATCCCCCCGCGTTTGATCGCTTCAGCGCCAAACAGACTGCTCAGGACCAGCAGCAATAAAAGAGCCACTACACCTACTTTTTTCATGCCATTCCTCCCTTTCTTTTTTCGTTTTTACTTCAGAAGAAAATGATGTGAAGTTTGCCATTCTCATCGATAAAAAAATTTCCGTCAGAACAACGCCGTATCGTTCCCTTAGATTATTATAAACTATCTGAACTAGAAATTCAATGACGCGTCAAAGACTTTCCGCACGGGAAAGTGAAGATCGAAGAGAAAAACTTGTTCTCAACCGTATAGAAGAGAATAAAACGCGGTCATTCGGTCATTGTATATAAATATTTACCCTACGGCTCGAAAAACAGACGATATCCGCCATAACGAACGATGGTTTCTCCCCATCGTCGATTTTCGCGTTTCCGTATCGTCACCGGAGAACGGTATAATGTTGACGTTACCGTTAAGGTTAACATCGGAGGTGACCGTGAACCGGATTACATTAAAAGACATCGCAATCAAAGCCAATGTCTCCCTGATGACTGTCTCCCGCGTACTGAACAACCGACCGGATGTCAAGCCTGAAACGCGTAAAAAAATCCAGGATCTCGTCGCCGAACTAGGATATATCCCCGACACAAACGCAAGGGTTTTGAAAGGCGGGCAAAGCAACCGGATCGGGGTCGTTGTTTCCGATATTAAAAACCCCTTTTACTCGGAATTGGTAGGCGAAATCGAAGACCAGGCGGGAATCCGAAATCTTTCGGTCGTCGTAGCGGACAACAACAAACGGATGGAGGGGGAAAGGGCGGCGATCCAATCCCTGTTGTCCACTTTCGTGGATCTCTTGATCATCGCGCCCGAAGGATATCGGACGGAACACCTTGACAATCTATTGAGGAAGGGGATCCCCTTCGTCTCTTTCGGCGTTCATTTTGAAAAAAAACCCTACAACGAGATTTGGATAGAAGACATTCTGGGCGGAGAGTTGGCAGGAAAACGGTTCTCCGATCTGGGGATCGTGCGCCCGTTGCTTCTGATGGGCCATCCCAAAAAAACCACGACCTTATCGCGTATCGGCGGTTTTATCAAAGGGTATACGGAAGCCGGCGGAACGCGCGATAACGTTTCAATCGTTCACCTCGAAGTCGACTGGCGTGTTTCGGCGCGCTACGTAGCCGAGCGCCTCCTGACTGATCGACACGACGGTATCTTTTGCTATAACGATTGGATGGCGATGGGGGCTCTTCGGGCGCTTCACGGGCTGGGACTCTCGCCGGGAAAACAGATACCGCTCATCGGTTATGACGATGTTTCTTTAGCCGAAGTCCTCGGCCTGACGACCATCAAGATCCCCATTCGAGAGATGGTTCATCGGTTGTTCCTTATGATAGAGAAAAAAGAGGAAGGCAAGATTCAGTTTTCACCCAGTATCATATTGCGCGAAACCGCGTAAAACCTTGAGGAGGTGTGTTATGAAGTTAAAAACAGTCGTACTCGTCATGTTGATTCTGACGATCGCCGTTTGTGGATTCGCCAAACGGCAGCTGGTCATTAATTCCAACACGGGGGATCCCGAACCGAAAAGAGTTTTGAACTTGATTGTGGAAAAATTTAAAGTCGCCCACCCCGACATTGATGTCACGCTGAATATTTTCGCTCACGAGGATTTCAAGATCCTTCTTCGAACTTGGTTGCCTTCCAGCAACGCCCCGGACGTTGTCACGTGGTTCGCGGGGGAACGCATGCGCTATTTCGCGGAGAAAGGCCTGCTGTATCCGGTGAATGAAGTTTTTGAGGAAGAGTTCGAAGAGTTGTTCCCGGCCGCCTTTAAAAGCGCTTGTTCTTTCGGAGACTCCGTCTATTTCATACCCGATTCTTGGTATTGGTGGGCCGTATACTTCCGAAAATCGACCTTCGCCGAAAATGGCGTGATGCCTCCGACGACGTGGGAAGAATTCCTAGAAGTCTGCGAAACCTTTAAGTCAAAAGGGATCACCCCGATCACGATCGGCACGAAGTACTCCTGGACCACCGGCGCTTGGTTCGACTATCTCAATATGCGCGTCAACGGCCTCGATTGGTACATCCCGGTATTGGACGGCAAAGTCCCTTACACCGATCCGAAGATCAAAAAAGTCTTTGAATACTGGCAGGTGCTTGTAGAAAACGAGTATTTCCTGGAGAATCACAGCTCCTTAAGCTGGCAAGAAGGATTGAATCCGCTTATTACGAAGGAAGCCGGCATGTACCTGATGGGTCAGTTCTTAAAAGATTCCACGCCCAAAGAGATCCACGCGGATATCGATTTCTTCCGCTTCCCTGTGATCGATGCCAACATCCCCCTCTACGAAGAGACCCCCATCGATGGCTGGATGATCCCCGCGAATGCGAAAAACAAAGCCGAAGCCGTCGAATGGCTGAAGTTCGTAGCCAGCGAAGAGATCCAATCCTTTGCAGCGAAGGAGCTCGGACGGTTAGCAGCGAACAAGTTTGTTGCCCCCCCCAACGCTCACGCCAAGAAGGGATTAACGATGATTATGCACTCAGCCGGCGTCATGGGTTTTTATGACAGAGATTCCGATCCCGAAATGGCTGAAAAAGGGATGAACGGATTTGTCGAATTCATGCTTTATCCCGAACGGATCGATAGTATTCTAAAGAATCTCGAAGCTGATAGGCGCCGCATCTTCGGTCAATAGTATTCGGTTTGCATGGGATCAAGGCGCTCCGTTACGGGCGCTTTGATCCCAGTTTCTTTTCGGATATCGAGTTGACAAACCCGTGGTATAGGAGGAAGACCGTGACGCTTTCGAAAAAACACTGGTGGAAACCTTGGGCTTTCCTGGCGCTCCCGCTGACGATGTATGTTTTATGGGTGATCTGGCCGATTATCCAAACCTTTGGGACCAGTTTTACGAAATGGGATGGAATGGATGCCCACCCGATCTGGATCGGGTTCGATAACTTTACGCTGTTGTTTCGCGACGCAACCTTTTGGACTTCTATCAGGAACAATCTCTATTGGATGATCTTTTTTTTAGGCATTCCCGTTCCCTGCGGCCTGTTCATCGCATTGCTCTTCGATATGAAGTTGCCCGGAGGGAAGGTTTACAAAACGCTCTTTTATCTTTCGATGACCTTGTCTTTTGTCGTTATCGGACAGATTTGGTCATGGATCTACCAGCCACAATATGGCGCGTTGACTTCATTCGTGCGTCTCTTTGGTTTCAACAATCTGGGAGAGTTGCAACAGTGGGCGTTCTCCGCTTTCTGTTTCGTGCTGATCCCCCTCTTGGCCGGCTTATTCTGTTCGAAAGTCTTCTTTTTACGCCGACAGGCATCCGCCTTCAAAACCCTCTGGGTGACCCTTCTATTCGTCGCGGTTTGGATCGCTGCCGCTCAGTGGCTTAAGGTGTATTGGAATCCGCAACTGACGATTTCAAGAATCGCTAAACGAGGTTTTCCATGGATCAACGATCCGGATTTCGTTACTTTTTCTTTGATCTTCGCCGCGATTTGGAGACAGATCCCTTACGTGATGGTTTTGTTCTTGGCCGGCCTGAAAAATGTGCCCCCCGAGCTGGTGGAAGCCGCAGTTGTGGATGGCGCCAGTTGGGGTCAACGTTTTTGGTACGTCTTGCTGCCGATGCTTAAGCCGGCGACCATCGTCGCGATGACCATCAGCATCATCGATTCTTTGCGCGCTTTTGACATCGTCTATTCCATGACGCGTGGGGGGCCTTTCAATTCTTCGAACGTCTTGGCGAATTTCATGTATATCGAGTCCTTCCACAACTATCGGATGGGATACGGTTCCGCGATCGCCGTGATACAATTCGTCATCACCTTCGGCTTCATCGCCGTTTACCTGAATAATGTGCTTCGAACGGAGGCGAACGCGTCATGACCAAGAAAAGAAAAGCGTTGACGATCGGCTTTTTCTATATAACCGCCACATTGATCGTGGTGATCTGGCTGATTCCATTTTTCATCGCTACCTTCACGGCGATGAAATCGATGGATGAGTTGATGAGCAGCCGTTATTGGTGGATGCCTCCACAAAAGACCGTTTGGGAGAATTTCTCTTCGGCATGGCATACCGGGAACATGAAAACCTATTTTTGGAATACCTTCGTCGTCACGGTGCCGTCCGTTTTAGGCGCGTTGCTCTTCTCTACGCTCTCGGCCTTTGCGCTGTCGTTTTATTCCTTCCGCCTTTCAAAGGTGATTCTATTTGTTTTTATCGGCGGTATGCTCATTCCTTTTCAAATGCTGCTGATCCCCGTGTTCAAATTCTCGCAGACGATTGGAGTGTATAATACCCACTTGGGGTTGATTCTGTTTCACATCGCCTTCCAATTGGGCTTTTGCACTTTTTTTCTTAGGAATTTTATGAAATCCATCCCGGTTAGCCTCTATGAATCCGCCCGGATAGACGGGGCGAAAGATTTCACCGTCTACCGTAAAATCGCTCTCCCGCTTTCCGTGCCGGCGGTCGCCGCACTGGGCATTTTGGAATTCACTTGGATTTGGAACGATTATCTTTGGTCCCTGATTCTGCTACAATCGGATCGATTAAAAACCATCACCGTCGGATTAGTCAGTTTACAGGGGCAGTATGTGAGCAGCTGGAATCTGATCGCCGCCGCCTCGCTGATAACAGCCGCGGTACCGTTAGCGGTCTTTCTGATTTTCCAGCGATACTTTATCGAAGGATTGACCGTCGGGGCGGTAAAAGGGTAACCCCGTACCAGTACGGATCGTTCTGATCGCGAAAAACCATAAGGAGGCATCGCATGTTAGGCGTTGATTATTACCCGGAACATTGGCCGCTGGAGCGGATGGATACCGATTTATCCATTATGAAAAACAACGGATTGGAGCTGATACGCGTCGGAGAATTCCTTTGGTCGAAGCTCGAGCCGAAGGAGGAAGTCTACGACTTTTCTCTTCTGGATACACTTTTCTCGCGTTGCGATGCGCTTGGGTTAAAGATTATCTTAGGAACGCCTTCCGCTACGCCACCAGCCTGGTTGACCCGAAAACACCCGGATATGCTCCAAAAAGACGCTTTGGGCCATGAGAGACCGTTTGGAAGTCGACGGCATTATTGTCTCAACAGCGTGACCTACCGCTCTTACGTGCGCGACATCGTCCAGCGTTTGGCCAATCGTTACGGACACGCTACGGCTTTATATGCCTGGCAAATAGACAATGAATTCGGTTGCGAGGATACGACCTACTGTTATTGTGAGAAATGCGATCAAGCCTTCCAGCATTACTTGGAGCGGAAGTATCAAACGGTCTCCGCCCTGAATCAGTCTTGGGGAACGGTTTTCTGGTCACAGGAATACGGCAGTTTTTCTGAAATCCGCACCCCTCGGAGAACGAATGCGCGGCTCAATCCTACCCACGTATTGGATTTCTACCGGTTTTCGACACATTCTGCCGATACTTTCGCGCAAGATCAGATCGACGTCATTCGTGCGGGCTCCGAAGCGCCGATCACGCATAATTTCATGGTTGGTTTCACCGAACTCGACTATGTCACGCTTAGGAAACAATATGACTTCATCTCTTACGACAACTATCAACCGACGGAGCAGTACGATCCCCTAATTTCGGAATTCAACTTCGATTTGATGTGGTCTCTCAAAGAAAAACCGTTTACCGTGATGGAACAGCAACCGGGGCGCGTGAACTGGCAACAGCGGAACCAATACTATCCTCCTGAATGGCTCCGGGCTACAACGAAACAAGCCTTTGCATTCGGAGCCGAAAACGTCGTGTACTTCCGTTATCGCCCCTTATACAGCGGCGCAGAACAATACCACAGCGGGTTATTGGACTATACCGGAAATCCTGAAAAAAGCCCGCGAATCAGCGTTGTTAAAGACTTGGCCGCAGAAGATTTAAAACCTCGAAAAAAACCCGCAAAAACCGGGTTGTTTTTTGACTATGAAAACGCCTGGATGCACCAAATTAACACGGTTACCAAAGACTTGAACTACGTCGAAAAGGTTTTCGAAGTCTATGTCGCGATGAGAAACCTCGGTTATGATATCCAGTTCTTCTTTCGGGACAGCGACCTGTCGCAATATGAGAGAGTTTTGCTGCCTTATGCCATTTGTATTCCCGAACCGATTCGACGCCAACTGAACGCCTTCCCGGGCAAAGTGTTTCTGACATGCGCTTCCGACTTGAAAAACGAAAAGAACCATATCCATTCCGATCGAAGCCTCGGTCTCAACTTTCCCTCGCTCGCCTTTGAAATTCGGGACTTCGGCGCGGTCTCAAAACAGCCCGTACGCTGGATAGCGCCCGACGGCGCCCTCCAACCGCTGCCAGAGCTCCTCGAAGGATCCCTTTGGTACGAGGAGATAGATTTGAGAACCGGGCGGGTCCTGGGGCAATGGGCGGGTCCTTATCCCGGTCCCGCTATCGTAAGTTCCGAGGATCGACGCCTACTGTATACGGGCACGTGCTTTCCACCCGAAACCTTGCGCGGGATCCTCCGCTATTGGCTGCAGGACTAGGAATAACCGTTCATAGCCCGTGTGTTTCGATAAAGATCGGCAATACTGAATCCGTCCGCTTGAACGGGATGGGTTTACCTACGGGCCGTTCTTGAGTTCCTAACGGTAAATTAAGGAACGCATTCACGGTATACGGTGGTTTCTTAGAACACGCGCCCCCGTTTTGAGGGTAGAACGCTCCAAATAGGGCAGATTGGTTCTCAGCGTAAATCAGGGAGAAGGTTTCGATTTACCGGTCCCGCCTGAAAACCCTTTCAATCTCCCGAGTTCAGAAGCCAAAAATAAAGCTTGGTGATCCGGGAACCTTTTTTGTTTTCGGTTTCCCGTCCGAACCTCTGGAAAGGGTTATTTTATGCTATAATTTCCGTATTGTGAGGGGGGTTGAAGAGCGTGGCAAAAAAATATATCGTCGTGACCGGTGGCGTCTTAAGCGGTATCGGCAAAGGGATTCTGTCCGCTTCTACCGGACGGTTGTTGAAGGAGTTGGGAATACACGTGTTGGGGGTTAAGATCGACCCCTATTTGAACGTGGATGCCGGAACGATGAACCCGAACCAGCACGGAGAGGTTTTTGTCACTGAGGACGGGTACGAAGCCGATTTGGATCTTGGGCATTACGAACGCTTTATCGGACTCAATATGCGGAAAGAGAACAACATCACCGCCGGCCAAGTCTATTCTTCCGTCATTGCCAAGGAACGGGGTGGAAAATACCTTGGGTCAACCGTTCAAATCGTCCCGCACGTAACAGGTGAAGTCAAAGAAAGGCTGAATCAGATCGACGCCGAGGTTGTGATCATAGAGATCGGCGGCACGGTGGGCGATATCGAGGGAGAGGTTTTTCTCGAAGCCATTCGGGAGATGGTTCTGGAAAAAGGAAAAGACAACTTCCTATTCATCCATATCACCTACGTTCCCTACCTGAAAGTCACGAGCGAATTCAAAACCAAACCAACCCAACAGTCGATTCAACTTTTAAGAAGAATCGGGATTCAACCGGACATTATCGCAGCCAGAAGTGAATTGCCGATTGAACCGCCCGAGATACGGAAGATCGCGTTGTTCGCCGGCATTAAGCCGGAGATGGTGATCAATCTGCCGGACAACAAAAACGTCTACGAGGTTCCCCGGAATCTCCATAATATGCGCTTCCACACGATCATACTAGATCGTCTTCAATTGACCGCCTCCCAAGATTTCCATTGGGATTATCCGACCATGTTCAAACCGCTAAAAATCGGCATTATCGGAAAGTACTTGGGGACGGATGACGCCTATAAAAGCATCATCGAATCGATCTTTCTATGCGGGGTAGAAAAACCGACCCTTCTGGATGCCCAAGAATTGGAAGAAATGAATGAAGAGGAGATCCACCTTCTCCTAAATGAATTCGGGGGGCTGATCATTCCGGGCGGGTTCGGAAAGCGCGGCATCGAGGGGAAGTTAAAAGCGATCCGTTATGCGCGCGAGCGCCTAAAGCCTCTTCTCGGGATCTGCCTCGGAATGCAGTTGATGATCCTGGAATTCGCGCGAAACCAGATCGGATGGAAAGAAGCCGACTCCTCTGAATTTGACCCGGAAACCAAACTTCCGCTCATCGATATGATGGAGGATCAGAAAAAGATCTTGCAAATGGGCGGCACGATGCGTTTGGGGGCGCAACGCACGCCGATATTCAAGAATACGAAGCTTTACGAAGTTTACGGGCGCCAGGAAGAGGCCTATGAGCGACATCGGCACCGATATGAGGTGAACTGGGAGCTTTGCCGACCATTTTTGAAGTTTAGGGAAGAAGTGAGACCCGAAGATCCCGATCCTTGTTTGATCGTTGGATCGAAGAGCGAGTTCGTGGAATCCGTCGAATTGGAAGACCATCCGTTTTTCATTGGCGTGCAATATCATCCGGAATTCCAATCCAAAGTGGGTCATCCGCACCCGCTATTCCTATCGTTTATACGTTCCATCAATGGAGAATCTAAAGGGGGGTCATTGTGAAAAGAGTACTGCTAACGGCTTTTTTTGTGGTCGCGCTGCTGTGCGCCGTCACCGTCAGCGCCGATAGTTTTGGTATCGGAGTTGGCGTCGGACAGCCTTCCGGACTCAATTTCCGCTACGAAATGACTTATGAGATGTCGCTCCAAGGGGGAGCCGGGTATGCCTTCTTGTGGAATCCCAAGGGTATCTACCTCAACCTGGATCTGGTCTATTTTTTTAGGAAACTTCTACCGATCGGCAAGGGCAACTACCTGCCCATCTACGTAGGCGGCGGGTTATGTGAAGTCTTATGGCTGTCGGAAGAAGAAGAGGGAAAAAAGACCCTCGCTTCTTTGACCGCGATCGAATTTCCAATCGGCTTGTACTATCCGATTCCGCTAAACGGGAAAAACCATGTGGAGATTTATGGGCAGGTTCGTCCGTCCGTTAGTCTCTTCGGAGAGGATAATCGGTTTTTCGTCTCCGTCGATCTCGGCGTGCGTTTTCATTTTTAATTTAGAAATCCGTCTTGCAAATCGGTTTCGGGTTTCCGCGGAAAGAACGCGCAATTTTCTCGCAGTCTTCCTGGGAGTCGATCGTTATCTTTCCATACTCCTGCAAGGCGCGTAAATCGCAGCATCCCATCAGTAACGAGGAGAATTCGGCGATCCCAATCCGTATCGTGACTGAGGAGGGACGGCTGGTTAGATACAGGCGTCCTTCGTGAAGCGCGGTAGCGATCGTTTGGTTTCCATTTGAGAAAAACGGATCTTGAATCTCCCATCGGATAAACGCAGTCGGAGGAGTTTCGGGAATCGTATCTTTCGCAGTCGCTTCAATAAAAGCGGCCGGATCCAATAGGCGATACATCAACCCGACTCCGAAGGTGCCGCATTGATGGTATACCGAAGGAATGAGTTCATCGGAGCCATCTCTTGGGTCAGACGGTAAAAGATGAAAGGACTCGTCTTCAGTTCCTACGATGATGCGATGAATCTGGTCGCTCTGGCTGTTTAAAAACGCGCACATCTCCTCGAAAACATATCTGTTTTCGTTCACCCATTCAAGAATCACCATATTATTCTTCACGAAGTTCGTTTCGGAAGCGTTTTCAAACTGAAAAGCCAGGTATCCGCGGAGCGTTCCGCTTTCGGAAAACCCCACCGCGTAATTCTCGGGACTTGATAGGAGCATGGTCATTTCTTTTTTGGATTTAGCAATAAGTCCGTGTGTTTTTTGATAGACCCGGTGATAACTATCGAGCGTCCGTTGGACGTCGGCTTCGTTTAGCGTCTCCAGATGCGTCTTCTTTGAATCGGACGGGAAAGCCGTAGGCTTTAGAACATACCGAAAGCGTTTCGGCCCGATTCCGTATCCCATTTTCGCGTAAAAATCCGGTCGGAAAGGATACAACAACACGAGGTTTTGTCCCCGCCGATGCGCCAGGTCGTGGGCATAAGAGATCATTGTTTTCGCGATATGCTCTTTCTTATGCATCAAATGAACGGCTACCCCCCCGATCCCGCAAGCCGGGATGAAATGCCCATAGACATTTATCGTGTACGAATAGAGGATCATCGACCCCAACAGCTGATCCTGAGAAAAATACCCGTATAGTTGGCTCGGAGAGTCCGGCCCGTTATCCCGCAAACGGGTCTGAAGCTTTTCTCGTCGCTCCGGCGTGATGGGGAATCGAGGGTAGGCCATGTGATTGAGTTTGAGGTACGTGTTGGATTCATCCACCGTTAATAATCGGATCTCTTCCATTCTTCCTCCCATGAAACGCGTTTTATTATCCGTCTCTTTGTCGATTATATCAGATGGGGGAGTCCGGGGATTCATGCTATAATCGATCAGCATTTTCAGAATCGTGCTGGAAGGGGGGAGAACACATGAAAACAACGATTTTATTCGCCGGTAAATACGGTTCGACAGAATATATCGCCAAAATGATCAAAAGCAAATTGGGAGAGGATGCGGTCGTTATCAACCTGAGAGACAACAAAAAACCGGACATCTCCTCCGCCGATTGCGTCGTCATCGGCAGCGGGGTGTATATGGGAAGGGCAAGGAGGGAGGTTCGCAACTTTTGCAAGAACCGGGTAAACGAACTCCGCAGCAAAAAAGTGGCTCTTTACCTCTGTTGCATGGAGAACAAGGAAGAAGAGGTCGAGAAGTATTTTCAAAAAACCTTCCCGGAGGCGGTGCTTTCGAGCGCCTTCGCTCACCGACGGTTTCCGGGCGCGCTGGTCCGTTCGGAAAAAGAAGGGGCGATGGTGCGCAGTATGTTCGAACAAATGACAAAAACCAACGCCGATCGGAAAGAACCCGTCGAACAATGGGTCACCGCCTTTGTCGACGCCATCAAACGATAAGATACCGCAATAAGTCAATAGGAGGTGAAGGCTTCAAGCCTTTTTGAATGCCTGACAAAAAAATCATAGGACCCACATTCAGCGAGATGCTGCATCCGGAAACCATCCCGGAGGAACTCAGAAAAGCCGCGCTTCAAGCGAAGCAACGTGACCCGTTGGATCCGATCAACTTTTTCAACATCACCTGGAAAAATGAGAAAAACGAGATCGCTTATTATGTGCTCCCAAAACAGATCACCGGTGTTCCCTGCAATATTGTCATTCTTTACGGAAAAGACTTCCCTACCGGTTCCCATAAAGTCGGGGCGACTTACTCGATCTTGATGGAAAAGGTCATCCGTGAGGAGGTCGACCCGTTCTACCACCGACTCGTATGGCCATCCACCGGGAATTACGGGATCGGGGGCGCCTGGGTAGGGTGCAGGATGGGCTTCGACTCTCTCGTGATCCTTCCGGAACTGATGAGCCAGGAGCGGTTCGACATCATCTATTCTTATGGGGCGAAAGTGATCGCGACGCCTGGATGCGAGTCCAACGTGAAAGAAATCTATGATAAAGCGAAAGAGCTGAAGCGGGAAGATCCCGACAAAGTGAGGATCCTAAACCAATTCGAAGAGTTCGGCAACTACCGTTTTCATTACTACGTTACCGGGAATACCCTGATTGAACTGGCCGAGGTCCTGAGAAAGTCGGGAATCGGAAACGGGGAAATCTCTTCTATCGTCTCGTCGATGGGTTCCTCCGGCACGATCGCCTGCGGCGATCGTTTGAAAGAAGTCTTTCCGCGGTGCCGGATCGTGGGTTCCGAACCGATACAATGTCCCACGGTCATACAAAACGGGTACGGTGGCCACGACATTCAAGGGATCGGGGATAAACACGTCACCTGGATCCACAACGTGATGAATATGGATGCGATGGTTGCGGTCGATGATATGGAATCCAAACTGGGGCTTCAGCTATTGACCGACCCCGTCGGAAAAGCCTATCTGCGATCCATCGGCATCTCGTCTTCCGATGTAGAAGGAATGGCTGACATCTTCGGCATTTCCGGAGTATGCAACGTTTTAAGCGCGATCAAGGTAGCCAAGTACTACGACCTTACCGCAGAAGATACGATCGTGACGATTGCCACCGACAACGTTGATCGGTATCACAGTGTGATGGAAGCATTGAACCAGCGGTTCGGCACAATGGACCCGACGCGCGCTGCGGTTCTTTTTGAGAAAACTTTTATGGGAGTCCGTACCGATTGGTTACAGGAAGGCACTTACGAAGCGCGGAAACGATGGCACAACCTCAAGTATTACACGTGGGTGGAACAACAGGGAAAAACGGTCGAAGCGCTTAACGAAACGAGAAGCCCTGTTTTTTGGCAGAAACAGCAAAAAATGGTCGAGGAAACGGATGCCCTGCTGTTGGATTATCGCGCGAAACGAGGCTTTCAAGTTTAACCAGCGCTTTTTCCGATTTTGTTGAGAGTCGATCGTAACCGTTCGGGGGAGCGCCCTGGGCGTCAATTAGGACGAGAGTTTATTCCCTGTTTTTATACTTGACGTTGACGTTTTTATTTGGTACAATAAGGAAACAATATACGAGAACGGTTTCGAGGGCTGCGCCCTCGAAACTTTTTACTGGTGAGAATAGATGGAAAAGAAAGAGAGAGAAGAAATCATCCGAAAGCTCGTAAAAGGGGAAGGCTTTGAGCTCTACGCCTTTCGCCTTTATCCGGGAAAGAAGAGCGCGCGACTCTACATCGCGATTGATCATCTGGAGCGAAAGATCGACTTATCTGATTGTGAAAGGGTATCCAAACGTTTGGGAGAGTATTTTGATCTCGAAAACTGGTTTGATTTCCCTTACACCTTGGAAGTCTCTTCTCCCGGAGTCGAACGAGAGCTGAAAACCGCGGAAGATTACCGTCGTTTCGCGGGTGAAACGGTAAAAATCGTTTTGAAGGAACCCTTAGAGAAGCGAAGTGTCTTCATCGGCCGCCTATCCAAGGTATCTCTTGAGGAGCGACGGGTCGAAATCGTCGAGAGGGACTCCACCCGAGCCTTTACCATAGGATTCGATCAGATAAAAAAAGGGAACCTATACCTGGAGGTATGATGGTATGAACATCCAATTGATCAACGCCCTGGAACAACTGCAAGAAGATCGGGGAATCTCTAAAGAAGAGGTTATTGACGCGCTTGAAAAGTCGCTCAAAGTCGCCTATAAAAAGTCTTTCGGAGAGGAAGAAAATGTGGAAGTGAAGATAGACCAGCGCAATGGGGAAATCACGGTCTTTCGTATTTTCGAAGTGGTCAAAGAGCTTTCTGAAGTGACAGACATCAATAAAATTCATGTGGACGAAGCGCGAAAGATCGAACACCTGATCGTTCCGGGCGATATGCTCCGACAAAAAGTAAACGTTAAAAAATTCAACCGTATCGCCGCCCAAACGGCAAAACAAGTCCTCATACAAAAAATCCGGGAACTGGAAAAAGAAAGCCTTTTTACTCAGTATAAAGATATGAATGGAAAAATCGTCACCGCCGAAATCATGCGTGAAACGCGCGATGGATATGAAATACGGGTCGGAAAGCTGGATACGACGATCTCCTTCGACCATCTGCTGCCGAATGACCGTTTTAAAAATGGCGATCTCGTTAAAGTTTTAGTCGAATCAATCGACCGCCGGAACAGGGGCGCCGCAATCAAAGTAGATCGCGTGTCCGCCCAATTCGTGCAGCAACTGTTGAGCTTGGAAGTGCCGGAACTGGAAAATGGGATTATGCAAATCAAAGCCATCGCTCGGGAAGCCGGCATACGAACAAAGATCGCTTTGGTCTCCGAACACCCGCAAGTGGACCCGATCGGCGCCAGCATCGGTGAAAGCGGTGGTCGGATCGCGCCGGTCGTGCGGGAACTGAAAGGCGAGAAGATCGATGTTTTCTATTGGTCGGACGACGTGAAAGAACTCATCAAGAACGCTTTAGCGCCCGCCGAGGTTCTGGAGGTGGAAATTGTCGATCCGGACAATCGTATCTCGCGTGTTTGGGTGCCTCCGACGCAGTTGTCGCTGGCGATTGGAAAAGGCGGCCAAAACGCCCGATTGGCGGCAAAGCTAACGGGTTGGAAAGTGGATATTAAACCGTTGCTGGAATAAATGCGATTGCTGACGCATACCGAAGTATTCCTTCGTATACGCAAGCATACTCAAGATAGGTTCGTAATTTGAGCAAACCGCTCGACTCAGTCGCTGTTTTCTTTCGGACTTCTGTTTGTGATTCCAGTAGCCTCTTTGCTATACTCGATCGGAAAAAAAGGAAGTTTTTTCAAATTTTTCGGAGGTGTATGAATGGCAAAAACGAAAGTTCTCATTATGGGCGCTGCCGGGCGCGATTTCCACAATTTCAATACTTTTTACAGGGACAACCCGGATTATGAAGTCGTCGCATTCACGGCCACCCAAATCCCCGGTATCGAAGGAAAGCTTTACCCCGCGGCTTTGGCCGGAACGCTCTATCCCAACGGCATTCCTATAGAAGCGGAAGCGGATCTCAAAGAACTCATCAAAAAACATAAGGTGGACCAAGTGGTTCTCGCCTACAGCGATCTTCCCTTCCCTTACGTGATGGAAAAGTCCTCTTTAGTCAACGCTTGTGGAGCCGATTTCGTCCTTATGGGCCCGAATCGCACTATGATCAAATCCACAAAACCCGTGATTGCGGTCGTTGCGATCAGAACCGGCTGCGGAAAAAGCCAAACCACTCGCAGAGTCCTGGATATCTTGCGCAACCATGGAAAAAAAGTAATCTCCATCCGCCACCCGATGCCTTACGGGGATCTGGTTAAACAGAAAGTACAACGTTTCGCGGACTACTCCGATTTGGATAAACACGACTGTACCATCGAAGAACGAGAAGAGTACGAACCTCATATCGATCGAAAATCAGTCATCTACGCCGGCGTCGACTACGAAGCCATCGTTCGGGAAGCCGAAAAAGAGAATCCCGACGTCATCCTATGGGATGGCGGTAACAATGATTTCCCCTTCTACAAACCGGATCTTTGGATCACCGTTGTCGATCCTCACCGCCCCGGCCACGAATATTCCTACTATCCCGGCGCGGTCAACACTCTCGCGGGAGATGTTATCATCATCAACAAAGAAGAGACCGCCAATCCCGAAGACATCCAAAAGGTTCGATCGCAGGTTCAGAGCCTGAATCCAAATGCGACTGTCATCGACGCCGCTTCCCCGATCTTTGTGGAAAACTACCAGCAGATCAAAGGTAAAAAAGTGCTCGTGGTTGAAGACGGTCCGACCCTTACCCATGGCGGAATGAAATACGGAGCCGGTTTTGTGGCCGCCCAAAAATTCGGAGCCGCGGAAATAATCGATCCCAGACCCTTCTCCAAAGGATCAATCGTTTCGACCTATAAAAAGTATGATCATCTAGACAAGATCTTGCCGGCGATGGGCTATGGGGCGAAACAGATGAAGGAACTCGAAGATTCCATCAACGCCGCGCCGGTCGATTTGGTTATCATCGGAACCCCGATCGACCTAACCCGCGTCATTAAAATCAACAAACCGGCCCTCAGAGTGCAATATGAGCTTCAAGAGATCGGAAAGCCTGACTTGGAAGATATCCTGAACGGATTCATGAAGAAACACAACATATAGCAAGCAGAACAGATGGAAGAAACGCCGGGGGACTCCCCGGCGTTTTTATTGTGATATAATCAAGAGGGGATGACGATGAAAAAAACGCTAATTTGGATCGCCGCAATCGGGTTGATGATTTTTCTTTTCTCCGGTTGCTTCATACAGGATACAGTTTCGTATATACAAAGCGCCGACGATATCATCAATACGGTTTACGTGATGGGCATCGTGGGGTTTGTTGCCGGTTGGCTGTTGACGCACAACCGATAGCCGTTATGTTGCGTTTTTCTTTCGCGTTTTTTCAAAATTATCGGTTTCCCGGCGTTCAAGCCGTTTTATTGCTGAGCGGATTTTCCTTCTGAAGGGACTTTCTTTCGTTGTACCTTTTTTCGCTAAGATTCGTAACCCCTTGTTGGTTCGTATATTTGAAAGGAGTTGAAAATGACTAAACGCGCGATCCTCTCATATTTCTTATTATTTATCTCGGTAACCGTCGGCCTTTCTTTTACCGTATGGGTTTCGTGGGAAGGGGAAGATTGGTATCGAACAGTAGCGAAAGCCTATGCCGAAACGGCGCAGGTGCGCGTGGAGATCGTTCCGATACCGGCTCTGGACCAAAAACTGCAAGTGGGGATGAAAACTCCGGATACCCTCCCGGATCTCTGTTTGATCAAGAGTGACTACTTCCCGCTGGTAGCCTCAAGCGCTCTTCCCGTCGACTCGGGGAGGTTGCTTGGGTATGCCGGGCGTTTCGCGGAGATCGGAATACAAACTTACACTTCTGGCGGCGCGTTGCGCGCGGTTCCCTTTTATGCGGATACGCAAGTCCTTTTTTTACAAACGGCTGTCTTTGAAAAACATCAGATACCTCTTCCGGAATCCGATTGGACCGTTGACGACCTTGAAGCGCTCATGACCCGTTTGCACGCTTGTGGCGTGACGCCGATCGGATGGGGATTCAACTCTCCGTATATCTTTCAGGGATTGCAGGAAGGCTTTGGCCAATCCTTTATGCCGGATGGAACCATCCGCGTTAAGACCGAAGAGAATCAAGGGGTTCTGAGAAGGCTGCGTTCTTGGGTGGTTAACGGTTGGTTCAAAGACTATCCGCAACGTCCGGGACTGATCAAAGACTTCTCCGCCGGAAAGGTGGCGATGATCCCGCAGGGCAGCTATCTCATCCCCAATTTTGACGAAATGGAAGTCCCCTATACCGCCGTCCCTTTGCCTCACCCCTGGAAATCAGTCATCGACACAAAAGCCTGGGTGGTTTTCAAAAATGAAGTGCTCGTCTACCCCTTCCTTTCTTTCCTCTTCGATCGGATGGAAGAACTGTGCGCAGCGCATATGAAGCAAAGTTTGATCGAGGGAATCCCTTCGACCGAACGATACAGCGAGGTATTTGAGAAATCGTTGAAAAACTCTCTTGTCCAACCGTCCACCATCGCTTATTCGGAAGGTTATTGGACGGCGATGAAGGCCTGTTTGGAACTATACCTGCGGGGTGAGGGAGAACTTCAACCGCTTTTATCTACGGCTCAAGCCTATATCGATCAGTTTCAATGATCTTTTTTTTCCCGTTTCTACTGCTGACGGCTGGCATGACGCTCTTTCCGGCCGCGTTTTCGGCGATTGCCGGCCGGACGCGAATCCGATTCGATCTTTTTTGGGAATTGTTCCGAGACGGATCTTTCCGGATATCCGCGCAAGTTTCCTCTCTATACGCGATATTCACCACACTATCGGTTTTCTTTTGCGGGACGACGGCCGCTTACCTTCTCTACCGATTACCACGTTTTTTTAGAAAAGCAGGTTTTATTCTCTTATTCGTAATTTGGGCGCTTCCTTCTTTCGTTTCCCTGCCCGTGTTTCGGGCGATGCTTCTCAATACGGTAGAAAACCCTATCGCTTCCGGATTACAGGCTTTTCTTTCCGTTCTAACGGGGCGACTTTGGGTGGACCTTCCGATCATGACCCTAATCGCTCTGGCACTTTTTGAGGACTTGTCTCCTTCCTATGACGAAAGCATGCGGCTCGAAGGCGCCGGAACCATCGATCGCTTTTTTTCCCTCTTCTTTCAAATAGCGAGGAAAAGTCTGGTCGGCTATCTCTGTATATCCTTTTTGGACCAGATGCGCGATGTCACTCTTCCCATGATGCTTACCGAAGGGCGCCCCTTGCTAATCGCAGGCTTTACCCCTTACGGGATTGCGGGCGCGACAACCACGCTCGGCTTCTTTCTGAAAAACAACCTGGTAGACTTTACCTCGGGGGACTCCTGGACCTTTTTATGGTCGCAAAATGCGCTGGTGACCGCCACGCTCTTAGCGAGCTTCTGGTTTATGAACCGGTTGTTCAGGCGTCCGGAAAAGACCTTTTGGCTTTGGTTCGGACTGGAAGTGTTATGGGGGTTGTTTCTTGGGTCTCTGGTTTTTTTACCCGCCCTCTTCTTCACGGACTGGAAGCGAAAAGAGCATACATACGCTTGCGCCGGAATCGCCGCAGGGGCATCCCTCATCCTCGGGCATCTTTCTCCCTTCACCGTCATTCTGTGGGTTTTTCTTTTATACCATTTCTTTCCCTTCCGGAAGGTTTTCGATCGGCTTCTCTTTTTCTTCAACACCGCGCTGATTGCCCTTTGGATATCGGTTAGCGTAATCGCTTTGGGGTTTCTGGTTTGGCTTTCGTTTTCCGGCTACGAGTATCTTCCCCCCTTTCCGACGATCGGAAAGGCCTTAGAGAATCTCAGCTGGGATAATTACGCCTATCTCTTCGACTCCGGATTTCTCGTCAACTTGAAGAACAGTCTTTGGTTGGGTTTAGGGAGTGGGGCGTTGGGGGTGCTCATCTTCTCGATGGCGGCTTATGCGGCTTTAAAAAAACCAAAATACTACACCTTCGCGAAAGGATTGATCAGTATAACTTTGGTGATGGCGGGTATGAACACATTCGTGCCGCTCGTTCAAACGCTGGAAGCGCTACACGGATTGAACCGATTTCTGCCTATCGTGTTCGCCGTCTTGAACCAAAGCGCTCCCATCGCATTTATGACCGCCTATTTCGCTTTTCGGCAAACCGATCGGACCTACACGGAGCTGGGGCAAATCGATGGCGCTTCGCGGTGGCAGCTTTTTTGGAAGATCCTCTTACCGCTTTCAATACCGACGGTGTCGGTTGTGTTTTTATACATCTTTATTAAAGGATGGTCGAGTTTTATCGCGCCGTTGTTGCTGATATCGTCACCGGAGAAATATCCCGTCTCCTTGCGGCTCTATGATTGGGCAGGAGATCCGGGATTGCACCATACGCGATGGGGAATTTTCGCCGCCGGAGCGATTCTGACCGTAGCGGTCATGGCGGTCTGCTCCATTCCCTTGCCCGCTTTAGTACGCAAACGCTGGTCGTCTGGGTAACCGACGACCAGCCCGTTCCAAAGAGGTTATTTCAATACTCCAAGCTCTTTACCAACTTCTTCGAAAGCTCGTATGCCATAATCGAGGTCTTCTTTGCTATGGGCCGCGCTCATGATGACCCGTATACGCGCCTTTCCTTTAGGAACCGTCGGAAATCCGAGCGATTGCGCGAAAACCCCTTTTTCGAAGAGGGTACGGCTGAATTGACTGGCTAAAGGCGCTTCATAGAGCATCACGGGCGTGATCGGTGTCTGTGTGTGGCCAGTGTCGAATCCCAGACGCGCCATATTTGACCGAAAATACTCGGCATTTTCCCAGAGTTTTTTTACCAACTCGTCGCTTCTCTCCAAAATTTTAACCGACTCGATCGCCGCCGCCGTATCGGCAGGACTCAAAGAACTACTGAATAAAAATGGGCGCGCTTTTTGTTTCAGATAATCGATCAGCGGTTTTTTTCCGGCAACGAACCCGCCGATCACTCCGAAAGCCTTCGAGAGCGTCCCGACTTCGATGTCGACCTCCCCGTGCAGATGGTAATGGTCCACGATCCCGCGTCCATGCGAGCCCAGAACTCCCTCGCCGTGAGCGTCATCGACCAGAACGATCGCTTGATACTCTTTCGCCAAAGCCACGATCTCCGGCAACGGCGCGATATCGCCATCCATGCTAAAAACGCCGTCTGTGATGATGATTTTTCGCCGAGCGCCTTCCAATGAGGCTTTTCGAAGTTGTTCTCGCAAATCCTCCATATCCTTATGCTTCCAAACAAAACGCATCGCTTTCGTCAAGCGCGTCCCATCAATAATGCTGGCGTGATTCAATTCATCCGACAACAAGGCGTCTTGCTCATTGACCAAGGGGGCAAGCACGGCTTGATTCGCCGTGAAGCCGGATTGGAGCATGATGACGGCTTCGACCTTTTTAAAAGCGGCCAGTCTTTCTTCTAACTGCGTATGTAAAGACATCGTCCCCGCGATCGTACGAACCGCTCCCGGACCGACGCCCCAGTTTTGTATCGCTTCGATCGCCGCCTGTTTCATCGCCGGATGATTGGCCAATCCTAAATAGTTGTTGGAAGACAGATTAAGCACTTTTTTCGATTGTATCGTCAACCAGGCGCCCTGCGGTCCTTCCAATGTTCTAATCCATGTGTACAATCCCTTCTCTTTTGCCTCTTCCATTTCATTCGTTAGTTCCATCCAATCCTGCATGATTCCAGCTCCTTTCTACTTTTTTTCCCCTAACCACTGCCACCGTCCGTTTTTTTTCATCTCCAAACCCGATGAACTCGTCGGATTGGAAAAGATACAGATCCCTCGTTTTGATACGGTTCAAAGAAGACTTGATCATCTTTCCGTAAAATTGTATGGAAAGCGGGGTTTCAGAGCTCTCCCAATATGCTTCAACACTGTCTTTTACCGAATAGTAAAGTGATTTCTTCGAAATCCAGAACTCCAGTTCTTCGGGATAGCGGGATAGATTCAGGACTCCGTTTTCGGAAAGTCGCAGCGCTTTCGAGAAGAGCTTCCGGGTTTTCTCGGAATTGACTCGCGCCACTGGTTCCATCTGTTCGTAGACGTGCAATAGCCGAAAGAGGTCGGTCGCGTCTTTCTCTTCCAACGCTTTCATACACAGGGCCGTCACCGCCCCGGCGGTTTGGAAATAGATCTCCTCTTTTTCTTGAGAGACGCCGATCTTAAGCTCGTTGACGTCAATAAGCGAACACGCTTTCACGAAATGGCGGATGCTGGCGTACGGGATCTGCACTTCTAAAAAGCTTCCGTCATCAAAACGACGAATCGGTATGTCGCTGCAGAAGAGCGCGAAACTATCCTGTTCCACGGAAACGACAGAAAAACAACCGTCATAGTCAATTAAGAAAACCCTCTCCAAAGATGGAAGAGAAACCGTCGCGAAGTCAATACCGTTTAAAAATGCCTTGAAAGGCACCGTACACAATGGATCCGGAAAAACTAATTCTTCTATCCGCCTGTCCTCTGCTTGCCTTAAAGACAGGATCTCGTTATCGCATTGAAAAACCACCGACCGCTGACTAAGCAGTAGATTCACAGAGGCGTCCGCCGACCGTTCCTGCAGAAACAGCTTCAAAGGGTGAATCGGAAATTGATAGGCGCGTTCAAAAGGAGGAAACTCCCCCTTCGCCTGGAAGATCGTTTTTAAGGAACCATCGGTCACGAAGAACCGAAGTCCCTGACTGTAGAAGAGCCACAAAAACCCATGCTTCTTCTCGGACCCCGCGATCAACTCGCAATAATGAACGATCTTTAATAATCTTTGCTTATCAATACTAAAAGAGGTAAGCGGCTGAGAAGAACCGTCCACGCAAACAACGCGCGATCGATCCGGCTGGCTCATACCATAACGCCTCCTGAAAACCGTGTCAATACGGCCCAACAACGATGATTCCGGCACACACTTTCGTAATGCGCCAACACCGCCCGGTCCGTTTCGGATCTGAACACGATATAATGGGCCGATCCTGATCCGCTCATCCGTTTCAGCAGGATCGACGGATCTTCTGATCCCTCGTCTTTTCCCAGACGCGAGAAGAAGTTTAGAAAAACGCGGTATTCCGGATAGTATTCCCAAGCCACCGCTTCAAAATCATTGCGGGAATCCACGGGATATTGGCTCTTCAAGGCTTCATAGACTTGGAGCGGGGACTGCGGGCTTTGTTCGCCTTCTCCGTTGAGGGCATGAGCGCTTTTCGAAACGATGTGATCGTATTGTTCGTACATCTTAGCGGTACTCATGGTGAAAGGCGGTTGGACGATCAATACCGGCAAGGGGGGCAAAAGCGGTAATGGGGACAAAGCGCTACCGTTGCCTTCTCCGAGCGCTGTCCCGTTTTCCAGCAAGAAGGGGACATCGGCTCCCACCTGCTTTGCCACAGCCTGTTCGGTTCGGGGGTTCAATCCGAACTTCCGACTTAACCATCGAATCAGCGCGGCGGCATCGGCACTGCCACCACCCAATCCCGATTGCGCTGGAATCCGTTTTTGAAGATCGAATTTCCAGCGGCCACAGGGATGACCAATCGCCATTTCTATCGCTTCGAAGGCTTCATACAGCAGGTTGCCGTCACTCCACTGCAATTCGGGGTGAAACGTTAAATCCGGATCGTAATGGGCTGAAAAAACAGTCGGGCTTTCGATCTCTTCCGCGGCGAGCCGATCGGACAGGGCGACCGTCTGGAACAGTGTCCGGATCGGATGGTACCCTTCCGAGACACGCGGGAAGACTTCTAAATAGAGATTGATCTTCGCCCGCGCCTCCAACACGGTGGCGGTTTTCTTCGTGGGGTTTATTGCAAAGCCTCTATCCGTTTTTTTGCCTCCGAAACCCGCGAAGAAGCGGGGTATTTCGCGATCATGTCCTGATAGATTTTTATGGCTTTGTCCCTCTCCCCAGACTTCTCATAGCACAAGCCAATATAGTAATAGGCGGTGTCATTTTTGGAAAAGTCCGGATAGGAGGTAATCATTTTAAAAAATAGATTCTTGGCGTTGTTGTAATCGTTCTTGTTGTAGTAGTACAACGCATAGTCCTGGATCGCCCACGGAGTTTTGGGAGACTGCGGGAATTGGTCGATCAGTTGTTCAAAGGAAGCGCGCATCTCTCCTTCGTTTCCCTGGGAGGCGTAGTATTTTCCGCGGATGTACAGATATCCGCCCTTCGATCCTGTCGACAGCTGATCGAAATTCGCATCTCTCAGCGCTTCAAAGGCCGAGATAAGGTCGCCTTTTTTCAAGAAGGCTTCCGCTCTCAGATATTTCAGTTCCGCGGAAAGCGACGAATCAGACGTGGTTTGAAGTGCGGCGTCGATCTGCCGCGCGATCTCCAGAGGATCTTGATTCGTCTCCAACATCACCGTATACTTTTTCAATGTTACCGTTTTATCGTACTTTTTCGAAACGTCGTTTCGTAAAATCCAATCGTACTCGCTCAACGCCGAAGTCGGTAGGTTGCGGGCGATATAGGTTTCGGCCAGATAAAAGGCCGCATCCAACGCCGCGCTGAGATCTTTTGTGATCTCATTTTTCAATGTTTCGAACTGCTTCTGCGCCGTTGTGTAGTCTTTGGCGTTCAGCGCGACGATCCCCAGGTTCAGGGTTGCCTGGCTCCTCTCGGCGTCGGAGGCATTCTTCATCGCGTTTTCGTAAGCAATCTTCGCCTTCGCGTAATCTCCCGTTTGGAGATAAAGGTCGCCCTGGAAAGTGTATCCTTGATAGATCGCGGCTTGGTTGCCCGAACGGATGACCCGATCAACATAGTCCTGGGCCCGCTTCATATCCCCTGTTTTCTGAAAGAGTTGGGCGAGGGTGAAGTTCGCCTCCTGGTAAAAAAGGCCCGACGACAGGACGCGCTGCAACAGAACCTCCGCTTCCGAGTACCGACCCAAAGAAATGTACACCTTCGCGCTCTCCAGATCCAAAGCCGTACCTTGAGAAGGGAAGGTCGCCTTCATCTGGTTCAGGTAGGCTACCATTTTGGCTGAATCGCCGGTATTGCGCAGGATGTCGATCGCCTGCTTGGCCATCTCAAAGGTTTCTATCGGATACTCGGCCGCGCCGACGGTGATCGCTTTGTTCCAATTGTTCAAGGCGGTTTCATAATTGCCCGACTTGTAAGCCAACCATCCCATCGCATTGTAGGCATCAATCAGCTCACGCGTGCTATTGGCACTTTCGATGATATATTCGATATACCGGGCGGCGTTTTCATATTCCCCGGTTCGATACAGCAGTTCCACGTGCAGCATAAAAATCTCATCGCGATAACGGGTTGTCGAATAATTGCGCACTAGATTTTCAGAATATTGTAGCGCTTCCCGATAGTTTTGAAGGTTCATCATCGCGCGGATCGTCTGGTAGATGCTGGCGGCCATCAGTTCCGGACTTTGTCCGAACTGGTTTGCCCGCTCAAAGGCCAAAATTGCAGACGGATAGTTCCCCTGCTCGAAAAAGATCAGTCCTTTGTAATAACTGGCGAAGCCGACAGCATCCGGATCAGTTACCGCGTCAAAACTGGCGGAAGCCCCGAGATAATCCCCTTTCGCTTTTTGGATCATCCCTTTCAACAAATAGTAATCTTGCTGGTATCCAGAAAAACTCACCAGTTGTTCCAGCAGGATCAACGCCTGGCTCAACAGGGAATCGCGATTGCTCTGCTGGGTTTCCAACGCCATATGATAGGTCGCGTAACATTTTGAATAGACCGCGTAGGGATAGTCCTGATCATCTTTTCCGGTGTATTGCAGCGCTTTGTCATAAGATTCGAGGGCTAAACTGTAAAAACCTTTGTAAAAGTAGGCGTCCCCAGTGAGCAGATGGGCTTTCGAAAGAACGTAAGGATCCGACCCTCGGTCCAATATAATCTTTTGCAGGTCCATGATCGCGGCATCCAGCAAAGAATGGTCGTTGAGTTCATAAGCTAACAGAATCTTGGATTGGACGCTTTTCAGTTCGAACAAATCTTGAGTAAATGCCATTAGCGTCAAACACGTGCATAACAGAACGAGCGCGAGAATTTTTCTCATCAAACCCCCCCATTTATCCAACCTTAAAAATAAACCCTTCTAAAATCATCCAATTCGCTTTCGTTAATTACCCGCATTTGCCCGGGATTTTCTATTCCTTTAAGGGTAAAAGACCCGATTTGGTCGCGGCGCAGGTACATCACCCGGGTGCCAACCGCTTCGAACATTCGGCGTACCTGTCGTTTCTTCCCTTCGTGTATCGTGATCCGCCAACACGGTTGACCTTCCAAACCTTTCTTTTCCAGACGAACTTTTGCCAGTTTTGCTTTCGCCGTCATCGCGCCGTCGATCTGTATTCCGGATTCCAGGATGCGCTTCTGTTCGTCCGTAATCTCGTTTTTCAAGACCGCCACATACACCTTCGGAATCTCATGGGACGGATGAGTGATTTTTTGCGTGAAGTCTCCGTCGTCCGTCAGGATCAGCAATCCTTCAGTATCCTTGTCCAGCCGGCCGGTCGGATGCAAAGGCTCTGACAAGCCGTGAACCTTTCTGACATAATCGATGACCGTTTGCCGCCCACGCGGATCCGATACCGATGTGATGAGCCCGCGCGGTTTATGAAACAGATAGTAGTGATGGCCGAGGGGCAAACGGCAAGGCGCTCCATCGACAGTAACGCTGTCTTTATCAGGGTTCACACTCAGCCAGAATTCGCGAACGACTGTTCCGTTTACCGCCACCCTCCCCCGCTCGATGATCGCGTTGACCTTTCGCCGGGCGGCCAATCCGCAGCGGTGGAGGTAGTACTGCAGCGTCATTTTAAAAGGGTTCGATCAAGCATACCGATATCCCCACTTTTCGGGCCGATATCTCAATTTCCACTGTGAGATGGTCTTTGAACGCGTGCCGTTCGCTCTCGATAAAAAACCGTGTTTTGAACTCCACAGTCCCCAGCAACCAATCCATCGTATTGAGCGTGTCCGGGCTGCGGATGATCGGAAACCCGATACCAAGCTGAAACATCCACGGCCTAAGGTAGTACTGGGCATACAAACCCGCCCCCAACCAATAACTGCTGTTTTGCCAGACTTCCCAATTGGAGAAATCCGACGACGTTTCGGAAGGATCTTTATAAGTGTCGTAAAAATTGCCGAACTCGAAGGTGCCAAACAGTCCAAAGCGATATCCTTCCTTGGTTTCCCGCCTCCCCAACAACGGAATCATCGCGTCCAGATCAAAATTGAGATAGTTGGTCGGAGTCGCCTCCCGTTCACCGGATTCGTTGAAGGAGAACTGCGGATGGTAGGTGACATCGAGAGAAAGCATGTCGTTGAACTGGTTGAACAGTCCCAAATCAAGGTTCCATCCGTGGTTGGCGAAACTGAACGGAGCGAATCGATAACCCGTTCCGATCTCGAACAACATACCGAAAACGGAAAATCCGAGTGCCGATAAGAGGAATAGAATACAAAGGCAAGATTTCATGCGGATCCTTCCTGCCCAGGCAAGTACTGCGAGCCGATGTTCGTAACCAAACCTTTTAACGACAAACTGGTTAAAACACGATTGAGGTTCGCCGGCTGCAATCGGGTTTTTTCGATCAGGCGGTCGAACTGGTCACACCCTTCTACGATCAGGTCGTATACGGATTTTTCTTCTCTAGACAGGGAGGCGGTTTCCGCTCTCAAAACCGAGGTTTCCGGTTTGTCGGAAACAAGCCAGGGATATTCCTCGACAATGTCACCGGCATCGGTCACTAACTTGGCTCCTTTCTTGATCAATCCGTTCGTCCCCTCGGACAAGGCGCTTTGTATCGATCCGGGTATGGCGAAAACGTCTCGATTCTGGGACAGCGCATATTGAACGGTGATCAACGATCCGCTCGTTTTGGAGGCTTCGATCACCAAGACTCCCTGGCTTAATCCCGAAATAATGCGGTTCCTTTCCGGGAAAAAGTATACTTCAGGCTTTTGCCAGGGCAAGTATTCGCTCACCAGGCAGCCTTGTTCTTCGACTTTGCGGAAGGCGATCGTATTAGATACGGGGTAGATGTGGTCCACGCCGAAACCCAACACGCCGATCGTATGCGTGCCTCTCTCGATCGCCGTGAGGTGAGCCATTACATCGATTCCATAGGCTAACCCGCTCACGACCGTCACCTTTCGTTCGGCCAACTGGCTGATGATCTTCTGAACCGCGTACTTTCCGTACGAAGAAGGT